>NZ_KV823473.1:0-66434 GCF_001815965.1 Corynebacterium sp. HMSC22B11
CCTCTGACTGCCGCCAATCTTTGCAACAGAGCCCCCGTGATCATGGCCTCGTCCAGCCCGCCGACGCCGTGGACGATGGCGCCGTCGACCGGCACTTGCTCGCCGTTTTTGACGATGACGACGTCCCCGGGCTCAAGTTCCCACAGCTCCACGATTTCTTCGCTGGGCCCATTGGGGCCCTCGCGGAGCACGCGGGCGGTCATGGGTGCTTGATCCACAAGATCGCTGAGGGCCTTGCGGGTCTTTCTTAGGGTTGCTGTCTCGAGCGCCTTACCCAGGGCGAAGAGGAAGGTGACGGCGGCTGATTCCCAATAGTTGTCGATGAAGACCGCGCCCACGGCGGCGGTCACGACGAGCAGGTCGATGCTGATCAGCTTCACGCGCAGGGCCTGCACCGCGCTAATGGCGATGCGGTAGCCCGCGATGACGGCAGCAACCAGCATGATCCACTCGATGCCGGTGATCCAGCTGATGGCGATGGCGATGCCCGATGCCACCACTGGTCCCCAGTTTTTCACAGCGGTTTTCGCTGTGTCAGGGGTGTTTTTCTTGCTCACATCTGCCTCTTTACGGTCATGCTGGCTGTTGGCTATCCGGCGCTTAGTAAGCGCTCGGCTTGGCGTTATAACCAACGTCCGCGACGGCACCGACGAGGTCCTTGACGCTCAACGCGTCGGCGTCGTAATCGATGATGATTCGGCCGGAACTGAACTTCACCTCGGCGCTGTCCACACCGGACATGCCGTTGAGTTTTGTCTCGATCTTGTTGACGCAGCTCGGGCAAGAGAATTCGTCGGAGCGGAGGACGATGTTCTTCAGGTTTGCGTTGGACATTGGGGTCTCCTTTTCCCTCGTGTGTGGTTTGTTTCCCCGTTCGTGGGGCTGTGCAAGGGGCTTGATTGCCTGGATGCTTCCTGGTGGTTGCTGTTGTTTCCTTGCTCCAACTCTCAAGTTATGGGGCCTTGCCACGGGCTTCCTTGACGCAGATCAAGTTGAGCGGAATTGGTGCTCGACCGGGGCAAACGCGGGCTTGCGGGTTAGGATCGGGAGCATGCCTTCACACTGCTCTGAGCCACACGTCTGCCCACCCGAGTTGCGGGATCGCGTGATGCAGCACTCCCCTCTCACCAGTAGTTTGGACGCCGCTGGGCGTACGGCATTCGATTCTCAGGTGGTCGCCCACGCGTGGGCCGAAGGCGAGCCACTGTACACGCAGGGTGAGCCCCTACGGGGGCTATATATGGTGATGTCCGGGGTGGTGCGGCTGACCCAAGCCACGGATCAGGGCCACGAGCTGACCGTGGATCTGTGCGGAGAGGGCGACGTGCTGGGCGCGATGATGCCAGGCGAGGTGCAGGCCACCGTGACGGCGTGGGCGACCACGACCGTGTGCTGCTTGTTCTTGCCGGCAGAGAAGCTGACACGCATGGTGGGCGCACATCCGCAGGTTGGGGCGGCGATGCTGCACCTGCAGCAACGCACGCTGCAGGAGGCGCAGACCCGTAAAGTGCACAATGCCACGGCTCGGGTGCGCAGCCGGGTGCTGGAGACGCTGGACTACCTGGACGGGAAGTTCGGGCGGAGCCTAAGCGACGGCGGCCGGATCCTCGAGGCTCCTATCCGACGGGAAGACATCGCGGGGATTGCGGGCACCACACTGGAGTCCACCTCGAGGGAGATGTCCACGCTGATCAAGGCCGGGGTTGTAGCCCCGGGGCGACAGCGGATTGAACTACTCAAGCCCCTGCCAGAAAAGTAATGGCTGGGTTTGGTCGCGCAGGTCGGCGTCCTAACAAAGAGTCCACCACGGAGACGGGAACGAGCCAGCTCGCACCCCCGCTAGTTGCGGAAGATTACGAAGCGCTGGATCAGGAAGTTCAACACCGTGGCGGTCCCCTGCGCGATCACGAAGGAGATTAGGCGCACGACCAGAGGCGAAAAAGTCGTGTGGCTCTCCAGCAGAGGGATTAACAACGGTTTATACAGGCCGACCTGCACCACAAAGGTCAGCGCATAGGTGGCCATCGTGATCACGAAGCGCTTGGTCGATGGCGCGGCGTTGAACGTCCAGCGCCGGTTAATCATGTACGCCGTGAGAGTCCCCAGGACGAAGCCAATAGCCTTCGAGCCGCTATCAGTCATCCCAACGACAAAGCGCAGGAATAGCGTCGAGCCGAGATCCACGATCGCGGACAGCCCGCCGGTCAGGATGAAGCGGAAGATCTGCTGGTTCAGGCCGATATTGTCCTTCACGACGACGTCGCCCGCCCCAGCCTCAGCGCCCGCCTCGCTGTTTGCCGACGCCCCGGCCCCCGCCGAGCCGTTCGCCGCTCCGCCCGCACCGCGCGCGTCGCTGGTCACGGGCTGTTCTGGGCGCTTGCTGGTCACTTGGGCTCCTCGGTTTCGATCTTCGGGACGACGTCGGCGGCTTGGCCTTCCGAATCACTCGACCCCTTCGGCCCCTTGTTGCGGAACGTCCAGAGTTTGTTGAAGAGGAAGTTCGCGGGAACCGCCACGATCACGCCGATGAAGTTACCCCAGTAGGAGCGGGTGCGCAGGCCGGTGGAGTTATCGAAAATGTGCTCTGGCAGCCCGATCGGCGAGTTCGTGTGCACCACCAGCGTGGACACCGCCAACGTAATCAGCAGCCCAAAAACGCCCACCGCCATGAACTGCGGCAACTGGATCCACCAGGGCTGCTTGTGGTGCCCCTTGAAGGTCCAGTAGCGGTTGAGCACGAAGTTCCACACGTTCGCGACAAGGAAAGCCAGCACCGAAAACAGGTGGTACCAGCGCACGTTCCACTGCGTGTTCAGCAGCTGGAAGAGCACCTCGAGGTCGTCGATGCCAAAGCCCTGGTCGAAGATCTTCTTCGACAGCACGAAGACCACCTGGTTGACCACGAAGCCGCTGGCGCCAACGAGGCCGAAGCGCAGAAACTGCCGCGCGATCGCCTTGGAGCGAGCCAAACGCCCCTCGGGCGTGGGCTTCGCAGCGGTGCGCGGCTGCGGCTGATTGTGGTCGTTGGGAGTCTCTGGCACGCAGGTTAGATTACGCGGGTTTCCTGCCTGATTGTTATTCCCTCGCCGCCTGCTCGGGCGTTAGATTGGCCACTCCGATACTGGCCAGGCGCCCCGTTGTGAAGACCGCATGCCTATTTTTTACGACGCCGCCCCCAACAGCTCCGCGGTCATGTCACGGTTCACAACCGCGCGGCCCCACCGCGCGCGCCTGCCGGCGGGGCCCGGCGGAGCCCGGCCCTGCTCCCGGAGTCCTCGTCGACCAGCGCCCGCAGTCCTGGCCGACCACCACCCGCGGTTAACCCTGCAGGCGGATCGGCACCCAGCGGGGCTGGTCGGGCTCGTTCTTCAGCCGGCGCTTGCGCACGGCCTCGAAGGCAGCCCAGTCGCGGTTCCAGGTCCGCACCCCGCGCGCCAACGCGAGCACGCTGGTCACGGCCTTTTCCGCGTCCTCGTCCAGGCCCTGTGGCGGGTGTCCCTCCACCGGTTCGATGGGTCGGACCTCTCCCCAGCCCGTGGACTTCTTGCCATTGGCTTCCTCGAACTCGGCCTTCGCGGCAGCAACCGCGGCCTCGGCCGCTTCCTGGCTGGCAGCGACGTCCACGAGGTGGAGCTCGCCTTCCGCCAGCCCGCCGTAGGTGATGTCCCCCTCCGAGTCCTCAGTGAGGAAGACCGGGTGCACGAGCAGCAGCCGCGCCATCGCGGCGGGGTCCTCGCGCCCCTCAATCCATTCGGCCTCCCCCGCGAAGCCCTTCACCCCGTCGGGGTCCAGCAGCCAGGCACCGGAGAAGTCGCCGCGCGTCAGCTCCGGATCGGTCTCGACCTGCCAGATCGCGGTCGTCTCCCCCACCCGGCAGGCGACGAGCACCGGCGGGTAGTACGTGATCGGGCCGGGCGTATCCTCCGGCCGATCGGAAGGCACCACCGCGAGAGTCGGGGTGGGCGTCAACGCCACGGCGCTCGAGCTCTCGGTACTCGCGGTCTCGGCACCGGACACTTCGGCACCGGAATTTTTAGCGCCAGGGACCTCGGCGCTGGGGTTCTGTGCTTCGCTGGCTGGGCTCATGGCCTCGATCTTAGCGACCGCCCCAGACACGCCCCGCCCGGCCGCCGGCTCAACCACACCGTTCTTGCGGGTCAAGGCTCGCCCCAGACACGCCCCGCCCGCACACAGACTCAACCGCGCAGCACCAGTCACCTCACCCGGCGACTAACCGCGTACCGCCCGTTCCTGGGTCTTCCGGTCTGCCACCACCGCGAGTGCACCAATCACCCCGGAGATCACGCCCCACGCGGCATTGGGGTACTCCACACCCCGCGATTCCAGCGCCTTCACGCCAGCCCGCTGGATCGCGCGATCGATGCGCACCCCCACCGTCACGGCAAGCACGAGCACCGCCGCCGCCCCAGGCAGCACCGCATAAGGCGGCAGGCTGAATACCCGGTCCCACCACTTCGGATCGTTCGGCGGCCAGATCTCCTCTGCGCCCTCCCCGTCCTCGTCAACCGCACCGCCACCAACGGCACCGTCATCGACCGCACCGTCGGGAAGGACGTCGTCGTTGAAGGCGTCCCCGTCGACGGCGACGTCCTCCCCCGCAGCCAGGTCGGCGACGTCACCGTCCTGCGGTACAAACCCCTGCTGGCGGGCGCGGGCGTCGTCGAGAAGCTTGCGCAACTCGGCGGTCTGCCTGCTCGCCTGCGAGAACTCCTCCTTCGCGAATTCCATTGTTTCGACGGTGGAACGCACCACATAGGGGGCGATCCCGGCGACCAGGGCCGCACCCCGGAGCCAGCCACGACGCCGGCCGGCGGGCAGGAAGTCCTTGATTCCATAGAACGCAGCCGTTCCTGCGGCAGCGGCCAGAGCTTCAAACGCGAGTGGTGGTTTCTTCATGCTCAGCATTTTACCCCGGCAGGCAGACACCCCCTTGGATGGACCGCAGCAGCTGGTGGGGCATGTCCTCAGCAGCTAGCGAGGCATGTCCGCAGCCCCGGCTAGAATCCCTAGGCATGGCAGGACTCTTCGAAAAAATCAGCACAGGCCTCTCCACTATCGTCAGTAAGCAGCCGAAAGAGCAGAAGGAACCACCGCTGCGGGTCGGCGGCGTCGGGGAGGAAACAACTTATGAGGCCGCGGAGCGCACGCAGCTGCCGTTGAACTCGTGGATGACGCGAATGATGGCCCAGGAGCTGCCGATCATGGACTCGGTGAGCCGCCAGCGGGTGCGCGACATCCTGCGCGACTACGACGGGCCGGAGATCACCAGCGTCGAGGAGCTCCCGGAGGAGATCCGGAAGATCATGGACCTGTACTAGAACACAAGAATTGAAGAACGAAGGATTCTTATGCGTTTTGCACTCGACGTTGTGGCCACGGCCGTCGCGCTGTGGCTGGTCACCCTGGTTATTCCTGGCGTTTCCGTGATGGGCGGCGTGGGCGCCTTCATTTGGGCCGCGCTGGTGTTCATGTTTGTCAACGCCTTCATCGCCCCGGTCGTGCGACTGCTGAGCCTGCCGCTGCGGATCCTCACGCTGGGGTTGTTCTCGTTGATCGTGAACGCGCTGCTGTTCTCGCTGGTCGGCTGGATCTCCAACGGCATCGGCAACGGCCTGGTGGTCAGTGGCTTCTGGGCGGCGTTCTTCGGCGCGATCTTCATGGCCATCGCCACCTGGATCGTGGAGGGCACGCTCAAGGCGATTGGCCTGCGCTCCGCCCTCTAACCTCGCCCGCGGCTCTCACGGGGACAACTCGCACCCCATCCGGCGCGCCACCTCTCCCGTCATCTCACCCTTGGTGCGACCAGGCGCGGCCCCGCGCATCCCCCGGCGCGTGAACCCACCCACCCGCGCGCTATCCGCGCGTTGTAGTGAGATACGCGACATCAAGGATTTGTACTAGCGAACCGACTGTTTTAGCAGGCTATTCGCAGGCTACGGCGCTACGCTTGAAACCCATGAGCATCCATACAACTACAAAGACCCTGACCGGTTGGGGCCGCACTCAGGCCACCACGGCAGAGGTGCTGTCCACGCCAGATGTGGAGACCATCGCGAAGGCCGTGGCTCAGGTCGCGGACGATAACGCGGATAAGCCCAGTCACCTGAAGCGCGGCGTCATCGCCCGCGGCATGGGCCGCAGCTACGGCGACCCGACCAACAACGCCGGCGGTCTCGTCATCGATATGCAGGAGCTCAACAAGATCCACGACATCGACCCGGACACGGCGATCGTGGACGTTGACGCCGGGGTGACGCTCGACCAGCTGATGAAGGCCGCCCTGCCCTACGGCCTGTGGGTCCCCGTCCTGCCGGGCACCCGCCAGGTCACCATCGGCGGCGCAATCGGGCCGGACATTCACGGCAAGAACCACCACTCCGCGGGTTCCTTCGGCAACCACGTCCTGTCCATGGAGCTGCTCGTCGCCGACGGCCGTGTCCTGCACCTGGAGCCGGAGGGCACCCCGGATGACCCGAAGGGTGAGCTGTTCTGGGCCACCGTCGGTGGCATGGGCCTGACCGGCATCATCCTGCGCGCCCGCATCGAGATGACGCGCACGGAGACCGCCTACTTCATCGCGGACACCGACCGCACGAACACGCTGGACGAGACTATCGAGTTCCACTCCGACGGTTCGGAGCACAACTACACGTACTCTTCCGCCTGGTTCGACGCGATCTCCGGCGGCAAGAAGCTCGGCCGCTCCACCATCTCCCGGGGTTCCCTGGCCACGCTGGACCAGCTGAAGGAGTTCGCCCCGAAGCTGGCGAAGGACCCGCTGAAGTTCAATGCCCCGCAGCTGATGACCGTGCCGGACATCTTCCCGTCCTGGACGATGAACAAGCTCTCCCTCATGGCGATCGGCGAGGCCTACTACATGATGGGTTCGCCTGCGCGGAACCAGATCCAGAACCTCACGCAGTTCTACCAGCCGCTGGACCTCATCGGTGAGTGGAACCGCGGCTACGGTTCCAAGGGCTTCCTGCAGTACCAGTTCGTCGTCCCGACGGAGGCTGTGGAGCCGTTTAAGCAGATCATCCGCGACATCCAGGCGTCCGGCCACTACTCCGCGCTGAACGTCTTCAAGCTCTTCGGTGAGGGCAACCGCGCGCCGCTGAGCTACCCGATGAAGGGCTGGAACGTGTGCGTGGACTTCCCGATCCGCCCGGGCCTGGGTGCGTTCCTGGATGACCTGGATCGCCGCGTCATGGAGTTCGGCGGCCGCCTGTACCTGGCGAAGGAGTCCCGCACTTCTGCGGAGAACTTCCACAAGATGTACCCAGGCATGGAGGGCTGGCTGAAGACCCGCCGCGACATCGACCCGACCGGAGTGTTCGCCTCCGATATGTCCCGCCGCCTCGAGCTGCACTAAACACCGACGAGCCTTTTTAAAGGAGTTATTTCATGATTGATGCTGTTGGAAAGCCACAGTCCATCCTGCTGCTCGGCGGTGCGTCCGACATGGGCCTGGCCGTGGTGGAGGAGTTCCTCTCCCGTGGCCCGGCGCGCGTGGTGCTCGCTGCCCGCGAGGGCGAGAGCTTGGACGACGCCACCCGCCGCTGCCAGGCCGCCGGTGCGTCTGAGGTGGAGACCCTGGCGTTTGATGCGGTGGATTTCGATTCCCACCCGGCGGTGATCGACAAGGCCTTTGCCGCTGGCGATATCGATATCGCGATCGTCGCGTTCGGCATCCTGGGCGATAACGAGAAGCAGTGGCAGGACCAGAAGCTCGCCGTGCAGGCAGCCCAGGTGAACTTCACCGGCGCGGTGTCCGTCGGTGTGCTGCTGGGCCAGAAGATGAAGGAGCAGGGCCACGGCCAGATCGTCGCCTTCTCCACCGTCGCGGGTGAGATGGTGCGCCGGTCGAACTTCGTGTACGGCTCCACGAAGGCCGGCACGGATGGCTTCTACCGCCTGCTCGGCGAGGCGCTGCGTGGCACTGGTGTACGCGTGCTGACCGTCCGTCCGGGCCAGGTCCGCACGAATATGACGAAGGATTTGGACGACGCCCCGCTGACCGTCGATAAGACCGACGCGGCGAAGGCGATCGCGAAGGCGGTGGACGATAAGAAGACGATCGTCTGGGTCCACCCCCTGTTCCGCCCGATCATGCTGGTGCTGAAGCACCTGCCGATGTGGGTGCTGCGGAAGCTGCCGATCTAACGGGATTGGCGTAGGAGCTCCGCGGAGAGCGAAACGGGCCAGCACGGTAAGCGTGCTGGCCCGTTTGTGTTTCCTAGCTACGGTGACGGCCTGCGCCGGGGCCACCGGAAGCTCGACGCTAGGCCGTGGTCACCAACAACACGACACTAGGCCGTGACCTTGGCGCAGACAGCGCCCCGGCTGGACGTCCTAGTCCTCGGCTTTCGGAAGGTCGCGGTGGGCGAGGACATGGCCGACGGCGTGCGGGATCGGGCTGATGAACTGGTAGGTCTTCGTGTGCTGGCGGGTACCCATCGCGATGCGCGGGGCTTCGCCGACGACCTGCATCGGGTTCAGGCCGGCGAAGCCGTTGGCCGCGGAGGCGTGGAGCACGTTCTTGGCGATCGCGCGGGTGCCCGGGGTGGCGGCGTAGCGGTTGCAGACGAAGTCGTCGATGTTGCAGATGTCGAGCACCCGGTCGCCGAGCTTGCCGTAGCCGCGCATGGCGCCGAGGATGCCCTCACCGTCGCGCAGCGTGCCGCCCTTGTGCTTGCTCTCTGGCCCGTTGTGCGGGTTGGCGATCAGCGCGGCGGTGGCGAAACGCTTGGCCGGGATCGGGCCGCGACCTGCGTTGATGTCCGCGATGATGTGGGAGGCGATGTCCGAGCCTTCGGAGAATCCGACGAGCGCGAACTTCGCATTCGGGCAGTGCGCGGCGGTCTGGGCGATGAGCTGGCGGGCCTTCGCGTAGCCCTGGCGCATGGACTGGTCGTAGCTCAGGGTGAAGAAGGGGGTTGATCGGTAGCTGACGGTGCGCTGGGCGATGCCGTGTCCGCTGAGCTGGTTGGCTACCTGCCCGACGAGGAAACCGTGCGGGACGGAGTCTGGCACACCGTCGACGGTGTTGCCGCCGCCGGGGATGGCGACCACCATGGTGCTGGTGCAGGCGCCCTGCGCGGTTGGGGTGAAGGCGAAGCCGGAGCCGACTGGGGCGGCATCCGCGCTGGCCAGCAGGCCGTTATTCGCCCCGCCCCCGATGGTGGCTGCCCCGCCGAGTGCGAGCACTCCGGTCAGTGCGGCGGCGGCCAGCTTTGCTGCGAACTTCTTCATCCCCACGGTTGTTGCGTCCTTTGGTAACTATGCCCGGATATCTACAAGTAAAACTTAATACATTATGAGTATTTTGGTTACTCGAGGCCGCTGGGCATGATACGCCCCTCTGACCGGCTGGCTTGTCTTCAGCTGCCGGTAGAGGGGCGGGGACCGTGAGGGGCGACGTCCCTGGGGAGGGCGTCCGTCATCGCGACGTCGTGGCTGACGACGGCGCCGACGACGTCCCTGCTCGCGGCGTTACTTGATGCGCGCGAGGTTGTGGACGTAGCCGTCGTAGGACTTGTAGGCGTAGTGGGTTCCACCGGCGAGCTGGCCGATAAGGTGGCGCTTCCCGTCGCGGCCCAGGAGGTAGAGCGGCGAACCGGAGTCGCCTGGGCGGGACGGGATGAGCCCGGAGACGTCCTGGGTCTTTTCGTTCACGCGGACGATGGGGCCGCAGGTCAGGCCGGTGGTGTTGCCTTCCTTGCAGGCGATGCGCCCGATCATGCCCTGGTGGACACGCAGCGGGGCGCCGAAGGGTGCGCTCACTGCACGGCGATGGATGGCGCGGGTCGCAGCACTGGCTGGCTGGTGGACTGGGTGAACCCGGTCCAGGTGGACAACGTTGTACTGCACCTTGACGTACGGCTTGAGGCGGAAGTAGCCGAAGTCGTTGATGAAGTGCCCACCGGGGCGCTTGTTGCCCTGGACGATGTGCCAGCCGGCTCGGACGTCGGCGGCGTCCGCGATGACCTGACCCTTGTGGCGGATCTGGGTGACATGGCCGGAAATGCAGTGACCTGCGGTGACGGCGTAGTTGACGTTGCCCTTGCGGACCACGTTGGTCACCGTGCAGGGGTTGACGGAGCCATCGGCGCGCTGGACCCAGAAGCTGGCGCCACCACGGATGATGCGGGACTGGTTGAAGCTCATCCCGTCGAGCCGAGCCTCTGAGCTGCCGAGGGAACTACCCAGGGAGCTGCCGCTGGAATCGCTGGAGCCACTCGAGCCACTGGAACCGCTGGATCCGCTGCTGGCCGCCGCAGCGATGGGCTGGCCGGTGCCCAGCGTGAGGCTGGTGGCGGCCAGGATGGTGGCCGCTGCTGTTGCGAGGCGCTTCACCGCATTCTTCAATGTCATCCCCTTGTGGCTGTGCTGCGCTGTCCCGGGTCGAGTAGCGCAGTTGGATAGAAGCCTTCACTTTACTTTTTATCAGGAAAATTGCAATAGATATTGTGCAACTCATATGCACAGCCACAGCTTACGCCGGGGCGTTAGGCCTCGGTGGGACGCGAGTGACGCGCAGTCAGATAGGCCAAAGATAGGCCACGAGCGCGGCATAGTTCCGTTGTCGCGCGGTAAAGATTCACCTGAGCTGGAGCATTCCTTTTTCGCCCGGCGCGTCGAGTGCGCCGACGATGCTGACAACGGAGCTAATCCCCGCCGTAATCGCCGCCGTCTCCGCCCTCAAACAGGAAGCTCAATCCGATGGCGAACGGCAGCATGAAGAGAATGAAGATGAATGTTTCATGCTCCCCAGCCCAGGCCTGCAGGCTATCGATGATCCCCATTGTTGCCCTCCAGTCGATTTTTCTCTTGAGCTCCCGCGCGCCAGCGAGCGCGGAGCCGGGAGATTTGCCCGACAAAACCGACAATAGCGCGCAGGCAGCGCGTGCGCGAGGGCTATGGCAGCCCCACCCTGCGCCGGATTAACGCTAGCTAGTAATCATCGCACTCCCTCAGCTCGGGGTTCTGCTCGTAGTAGTCGCGTAGGGGCGCGTTGATCTCCTCTTCCAGGATTTCTTCGGTTGCCTGGACGCGGGCGCGATTACCGGAGTCTAGGAGGAAGTGTTCGTCCATGTACGTCGCGCCCGTGTCTCGCTTGTGGCGCTCCCATAGCTCCGACTCAATCACCTCGATCCGTTCTGAAAGGAGATTCTCAAGCCTGTCGCGCTCCTCAGCCAGCGTCTCGTCATCTGTGGGCAGTCCCATCTCGCTGCGCGCGGCAATAATCGTCCCTAACTGAATCATCGTCCTTCATCTCCTCTGTTAGAAATGGGCGTTCCGCCCGGGCATCTTCGCTATCTCTTCCTCCGTGAACCGAGGTGCTTGCGGGTCACGGCGCTGCAATTCCTCAAAATACGGCCGGTGCGCCTCCTCCACCTTCTCTCCAAGGGTGCCCTTTGTCTTTTCGTCGTAGGTTCTCACGGTCTCCCTGCCGATGATCCCCAAAAACACCGCAGCGTTGACCAGGATCACCACCCCGATGCAGCTAAAAACAGCCGTGATCGTCCCCGAGATCGGCCCGCGCCCTCGATAAGAGCGGAGAGCCACCCAGCCGAGCACGGCGAGAGTCACGATACTCCAGAAACTCATTAGTCCCCCTGCCTCCGTCGAACCTTCCAGGCATCCACGAAGTTGCCCGATACATAAGAACTCGTGCGGTTTTCCATATCCGCTCCCTTCCCCTTGTTTTCTCGAGTTCGCCGACGACACTATCCCGCCGCGCAGTCAACGATCGCCACAGGGCGCCAAAATAGGCCATATGTTCGATTTCTAGCACGGGCGCCTCTCACGCGACGAAAAACGCAAAAAGAATTTTCTCCAACCACTCGCCGTGGCGCGGGACCTAACCCGTCGCCCCCCCACAGTGCATTCACCCCGGCCGCATCCCAGCACCCAGAAGCCCGCCGATTTCGCATAACGCGCGTTACACCATAATGTGAGACAGCGCACGCTTTCACGCTTTTTAGCAAGCTAGCGTTCAGGAAGAGCTGGTGAAACACCCAGAAACATCGTATTCTTCCCAGAAACGGCGTGATCCGCGCCACACCCCCGCCCCGATCGAGCAGGCCTCGCCGGGGCCCGCACTTTTCGCTCGGGAGATCCCCGCGCCGGAAACAGACCCAAGGAGGAACATTGACACCCAATCAAGTCGGCCTAGCGCTCGTGCTGCTAGGCGTGATGGTCTTGCTGGGCAAGACCATGCGCATCAAGTGGGGCTGGACCCAAAAGCTGTTCCTCCCTGCCTCCATCCTCGCTGGTTTCCTCGCACTCTTCCTCGGCCCTGAGGTCTTCGGCTCCATCGCCTCGGCTCTGGGCACGGATCGCTTCGCCGAGGGCGGCCTCTTCGGCGAGGAGACCCTCGCCGTGTGGAAGACCCTCCCCGGCCTGCTGATTTCCGTGGTCTTCGGTACCTTGTTCCTCGGCCAGAAGCTGCCGAAGCCGAAGGAAGTCGTGGAGCTTGCCGGCCCGCAGCTCTCCGTGGGTGTGGCCTTCGCCTCCGGCCAGTACGTCGTGGGTATCGCGCTGGTGACCTTCCTGCTCGCCCCACTGTTCGGCATCAACGAGGCCGCCGGTGCGCTCATCGAGATCGGCTTCGAGGGTGGCCACGGCACCGCCGCCGGTATGCAGTCCGTCTTCGAAGACATCGAGTGGGCTGAGGGCTACGACCTCGCCGTCGCCGTCGCCACCGTTGGCCTGCTCTCCGGCATCATCATCGGCGTGGCCGTCATCAATTGGGCCATCCGCACCGGTCGCACCGAGGTGATCACCGAGGTCAAGGACCGTTCCATCGAGGACCAGCGCGGTCTGTTCCGCCGCGACGAGCAGTACATGGCCGCGAAGATGACGACGCGCCCGTCCTCCGTCGAGCCGCTCTCCCTCCACGTCGCCTTCCTCGCCGTGGCAATCGGCGTCGGCGTGATCCTGCTGAAGGCCCTGCAGTGGATCGAGCAGATGCTGTGGATCGACAAGATCGAGCTGCTGAGCTACGTCCCGCTGTTTCCGATGGCCATGATCGGCGGTATCTTCGTCCAGCTGGGTCTGAACTTCCTGGGCTACGAGCACCTCATCGACCAGAACATGATGCTGCGCATCCAGGGTCTGGCCCTGGACCTGCTGATCACCGCCGCCCTGGCGACGATCTCCCTGCAGGCCATCGCCGATAACTTCTGGGCATTCCTGATCCTGTGCCTCGGCGGCATCCTGCTGAACGTCTTCCTGCTGCTGTGGCTGGCGCCGCGCTCCATCCCGGAGTACTGGCTCGAGCGTGGTGTCGGCGACTTCGGCCAGTCCATGGGTGTCACCGCAACCGGCCTGATCCTCATGCGCATCGTCGACCCGGAGGCGGAGTCCCCTGCCTTCGAGTCCTTCGGCTACAAGCAGCTCGTCTTCGAACCCTTCTTCGGCGGCGGCATCATCACTGCCGTGTCCATCCCGTTCATCATGGCGGTCGGACCACTCCCAGTCTTGGGTGTCATGACGGCGCTGTTCATCTTCGCCATCGCCACCGGCCTGTTCTACTGGGGCCGCAAGTTCGGCATCGACCGCTCTAAGGCCAATGGCGGCACCAAGGCCTTGGGCAACCACAAGGCCAACATGGAGGCCAAGAAGGCCGCCGCCGCTGCGCAGCAGCACAAGAACTAAGCCCCAACGGCTTCCCCCAAAGCTCAAGCCGGGTGCTCGGCGCGGAACTCTCCGCGCAGCACCCGGCTTTTGCCTTGCCCCCTCCAGGCCCCGCCCCGGCCCTGCTCGTCCTGCTCTGCTTGCCCTATGTGACCAGCCCCGGCTCTGCTCCTCCCCGTGGGCCACCGGCCCCGGCACAGCTTGAGCTACGCGAGCCACCAACCCCCGGCTCCGCTTGCCCCACGTGGGCCACCGGCCCCCTGCACAGCGTGAGGCACCTACCCCCTAGGCGACCCCGTCTAGTTGTCGCTCTGCGCCTTCTTCTCCTTCATCGGCTTCTTCGCATCCAGAGGCACAAACACGGTGAACAGCACAATAACCACCGACATCACCGCACCCACCAGGAAGGCCAGGTTCAGGCCGGAGGCCAGGCCGCCGACCGCGTCACCCGGGGTGCTATTCATGGCGCGCTGGGTGCCGAAAGTCATGATCGCGATGAAGATCGCGGTGCCGCCGGCAGCAGCCACCTGCTGGAAAGTATTGAGGATCGCCTGCCCGTGGGAGGCCAGGGCGTCCGGCACCGCGGCCAGGGCGTTACTCATCAGCGGGGTCATCAGCAACGCGATACCGATGTGCAGCACCACCGCGACCCCCGTCAGCGCCCAGAAAGAGGAGTCCCGGCCCAACACCACCAACCCCAGCATCGCGGCGCTCATCAGGATGGACCCAGGGATGGTCAACACGCGCGTACCCCGGGCGTCGTAGACCCGGCCCACGAACGGCCCCATCACGCCCATCGCCAAACCACCGGGCAGGATCGCCAGGCCCGACTGACTCTCCGAGAGCCCCATCACCTGCTGGGCGAACATCGGCATCAGGATGATGAAGCCGAAAAGCATGCTGAACGTGAGCAACATCAGAGCCAAGGAGAGCCGGTAGTTCCGCTCCCCCAGCGGGGCCAGGTCCAGCAGTGGCTCGCGCACTCGCTTGCCCGCACCCTGCTCTTCCGCAGCGGCCGACTTCCCGGCGCGGGCCTCGCGGGCGAGGGACCGTTGACGTCCGAAAAAGACCCCGAGAACCACAATGCCACCGACCATCACCGCAACGCGGGCCACCGGAATCCCATCGGCCAGGTCAGACAGACCAGCCATGCCGTACAGCGTGGCGGCGAAACCCACCGCAGAGAGGAACACCGAGGGCACGTCCAGGTACGGGCGAGTCGGCTCCTCGAAGTTACGAACCAGCAGCAGGCCCACCACCAGGGCTAGCACCACCAGCGGCAGCATCAGGATGAAGATCCAACGCCAGCCCAAAGAGTGCAGCACCAGACCAGAAAATGTCGGGCCCAGCGCCGGGGCCACCGCGATGACCACAGAGACCAGGCCGAAGACCCCGCCGCGGCGCTCCAGTGGAACCAGCCGCATGATCGTCGTCATGAGCAGCGGAATCACCAGCGCGGTGCCGGAAGCCTGAATAATGCGGGCGACCAGCAGCACCGGGAAGACCGGCGCCACAACCGCGAGCACCGTGCCCGCGAGGAAGAGCAGCATCGCCGCGGCGTAGACCTGCCGCAGACTAAAACGCTGCATGATGTAGCCGGTCATCGGGATCACCACGGCCATCGTCAGCATGAAGCTGGTGACCAGCCACTGCGCGACATCCGCGGTGATCTCGAAGTAGCCCATCAGCACCGGCAACGCGACCGACAAGGTGGTCTCGTTGAGGATGACCACGAAGGCCGCGGCGACGAGCACGCCGATCAGGAGCTTCGCGTTGGGTGCGGGTGTGTCGGCGGTGTGTGTGCCGCTGTTTTCGGCGCCGGTGCTAATGGCTTTCTCCTATTGTTCGAGTTCTTTATTTTTCTCCATGTCAGCGCGAATCTCCGCGAGTCGGGAGCTGGCCTTGACGTCGCGGCCAGCTTCCGCGATCTCGGTCATGCGGTCTTGAACCGAGCCCTCGACGAGCTCCTGGGCGCCCAACGCATTCGCGTAACGGGATTCGATCTTATCCCTGACCTTGTCCAGGGTCGGGACGGCCTCATCCGGGGCGAGGGCGGCGTCGTTCATGGAGGCCATCGACTTATTCGCGGTCTCCTGCATCTTCGCCTGATCGGCCTGCGCGCGCAGCTGGTTGATCTGGTTCAGCTGGTCCTGCAGGCGGGTTTCGGACTCCTGCTGCTGACGCTGTGCTTCCTCCGCGCTCCGGGACGCCGCCGCGTGCAGCTCCTTGGTCTCTTCCAGCTGCTGCTCAACGGTGACGAGGTTGGAGGCGAAGAGTTCCGCGGTCTGATTCAGCTCCGTCGCGCGGTTGGCGTCGCCCTCGGACTGGGCCTGGTCGGCCTGCTGGAGTGCGACGCGGGTCTTTTCCTGCAGCTCGGCCGCGTCCTTCTGGAGGCGGTTGAGCTTCATCTCCAGCTGGTTACGGTTACCGATGACGCTGGCTGCGTGCTCGGTGATCTTCGCGTGCTGCTGGCGGGCGGCCTCTTCGGCCTGACGGATCTGCACCTTGGGGTCTGCGTTCTCTTCGATCTTCGTGTCGAAGGAGGCCATCAGGTACTTCCAGCCCTTGGAAAATGGATTAGCCATGAGTATCGCTCCTCTAGTAGGTCGTGCGCCCCAGAGTAGACACGAATGGCTCACCGTGACCGCGCGGCGGCCAAGAAAAGACCCGCGTGGTAGCGCGGGCCTTAGTGCGGACAGGCGGAGGTTTAGCCCTCCTGCTGAGCCTCAGCCTGCTTCATCTGCTCCTCGACCTGCTTGCGGACCTCGTCCATGTCCAGCTTCTCGGCCTGGGAGATGAGGTCGTTGAGGGCCTCCTTCGGCAGCATGCCGGCCTCGCGGGCCAGCAGGACGCCGTCGCGGAACATCATGATCGTCGGGATGGACTGGATCTGCAGGGCTGCTGCGAGCTCCTGGTTAGCCTCGGTGTCCACCTTGCCGAAGGTGACCTCCGGGTGCTCCTCGGAGGTGGCCTCGAAGATCGGGCCGAAGCGCTTGCATGGGCCGCACCACTCTGCCCAGAAGTCCAGCAGGACGATGCCTTCCTTGCCGACGGTCTCCTGGAAGTTCTCGCCAGTGATTTCCTTCGTAGCCATGATCTTTCCTTTCGCTGAATGCGTTGTATTTTCCGCCCGGGGTGTCCGCCCGGCGCGGCGAGTATTCATCGTTTCTTTCTGTCCGGTGCAACGTCGGGTGCAGTTTGCTTTATTCCACGGTCGGCGCGCACAACATGAGTTACTTTGTTTTTTATGAGCATCCCGAACGCATCTTTCGCTGAAGCAGCACCGTCTGCCACCTATAAGGCCTGGAAGAAGCTGGCTAAGAAGCCGGCCGGCAACCGCCTGTTCTCCGTATTCGCTGCCTTCAAGGCCCCGTACTTCCTCACCGTGCTGCCGTATGTCAAGGATCTGCGCCCGGGTTACTGCCAGGTCACCGCGCCGAAGTGGTGGCTGGTCCAGAACCACATCGGCACCTTCCACGCCATTGCCGCCTGCAACCTCGCTGAGGTCGCGATGGGTATGCTCGCCGAGGCCTCCGTGCCGAGCACCCACCGCTGGCTGCCGATGGGCATGGAGGCGAAGTACCTGAAGAAGACCACCGGCCGGCTGACCGCCACCGCAACGGCCGAGCTGCCGGACTTCTCCACCATCACCCGTGAGACCGGCGGCCAGGAAGTCCCGGTGAAGATCCACTTCGAGGACTCCGCCGGCGTGGAGTCCACCTACGCGGAGATCAAGATCTGGGTCACCGCCAAGAAATAGGCCCGGTTCAGCCCTGGGGCCAGCCCCTTCACCGCCAACCAGCGGGCTGTACCCGAGGGCAACCCGTCCCCTAAGGCAACCCGTCCCCGAAGGGCACCCCGCTACCCCTGGAAGGCGAACCAGCGGCCACCCACCCGGTGCAGCTCGACGTCCATGTCGTAAAGCTCCCCGAGCTTCTCGGCAGTCAGCGCCTCGTCCACCGGCCCGCTGGAGAGGATGCGCCCGTCCTTCATCAACAGCACGTCCGTCGTGGACGCCGCGATCTCCTCCACGTGGTGCGTGATCAGCACCGTTGCCACCTCGGGTCGGGCCTCACGCAGCCGGTCCACGACATGCAGTAGGGTTTCCCGTCCCGGCAGGTCCAGGCCCGTCGAGGGCTCGTCCAGTAGCAGCAGCTCCGGCTCCGTCACCAGGGCGCGGGCGATCAGGGTGCGCGCCCGCTCCCCCTGGCTCATCTGCGGCCACCGCCGATCGGTGCGGCTACCCATCCCCACCAGCTCCAGCAACTGGGTGGTGCGCTGCTTCATCTCCTCGGTGTAGTCGAAGCGCTGCACGTAGCCATTCGACCCAGACGCCCCGGAGAGCACCGCCTCGTAGGCCGTGATGTCCCCCAGATTCTTCCGCGGGTCCACGTGCCCGATGCGTTTGCGCAGCTCCAGGGTGTTAACTTTCCCCATCTGCTCGCCGAGGATCTCGACGGTCCCGGTGGTGGGGAAGGACTGCGCCCCCATGAGTTTGAGCATGGTCGTCTTTCCCGCGCCGTTGGGCCCGAGGATCGACCAGTGCGTGCCCGCGGGGACCGTCAGGTCAATCCCGGAGATGAGGTCCTTGCCATTGCGGGTCACGGCCACCCCCGAGATGACGATCGCCGCCGGCCGCTCCCCCGTTGCTGCAGTGTTCGCGTCGCTGTGATCCATGCCTCATAACCCTACGCCGTCGACCAGACACGCCCGCAGACCCCCGTCCCCTTATCCGTTTCGACTGCCCGTTTCTGTTGCCGGGGCGCGGTGTTTTTCTTCCTTATGACGACGTCAGGGCGAAACCCAGCCACCAGGCCGCGCAAGCCACCCCGAGCATGCCCACGGCCACCAGTGCCGCCACGCCGTAGCGGCGGGCCGCCGGGCGCGGCGACGCAGCAGGATCGGCGGCCTCAGGGGGCGCGAGAAGGTCGGTGACCAGCCCAACAGCCACGGTGGAGAAGGTGGTGAAGCCACCCAGGAAACCGGTGCCTAGCACGAGCACCGCGGTGGCTCCGCTCACCGGGACCGGCCCCAGCGGGAACTCGTCGAGCACAGCCTGCCCCTCCCCCGCGCCGGTGGCCGCGCCCATGAGCAGGCCCAGCAAGAAACTGCCAAGCGTATTGATCACCGTCAGGCTCGCCAGCGCGGGGATGTGGCGCTTGAGCCAAGTGTCCATGCCCCAGCGGGTGAGCGCACCGAGCCCACCGGCAATGGCCATGAGAATCACCGCGCCTGCGCTATAGCCAGCCATCACGCGCCACCCCCGAGGTCGCTCTGGTCCGGCTGCCCGCCGGAGCGCTGGCCCGCGCCCTGCTCGACGGACCGGGAAGTCACACTCCCGGGCTGGCTGGCGGCGCGGCCGGCAGCGATGCCGACCGCAGCCGCGCACACGCCCAGCACGATCGTGGCCGCGAAGTAGCCGAGGACGGCAACGGCGCCGACGTCGTCGCTAATAAAAGCGACCGCACCCGCGAGGGCAGAGTAACTGGTGAACGCCCCGCAGAAACCGGTACCAAGCAGGAGTTTCTCCCGACCCGCGAGGAACAAAACCCGCCGCGGGTGAGAGCCCGACCCCGCGGCCGCACCAGCATCCTGAAAGAACGCGCTCACAAACCCCAGCAGCCCTGCGCCGAGCACATTCGCGGCCAACAACCCCCACTGCCCGGCCAGGCCACCCCCGCCGGTGCTGAGCGCATCGGTGAGCAACCAGCGGGCCAGGGTGCCGAGCAGGCCGCCGGTGAACACGAGCAGAGCGCCAATCACGCTGTTCAGCGTACCGGCGCCCACGAAATGTGAAAACTCGCCCCACAGCCAGCGGCAGAGGCTCACTGCACTGCAGTCAATCGCCGTGCCGGTCGAAGGCACGGGCCGGAGTGCATGACGCGTCAACTGCATGGAAATATGTTTAAATGAATGCATCATGACCAGGAACAATTCACAGCTGACGCCCCAGGGGGGCACGGGAACACCGGCGCCCCTGGGAGCGAAGCACAATCCGAAGGACGGCACGGCACGGCCCGAGACCCAGCAGGCACACCAGAACCCGGCGCAGGACGTGCGTTGGCTGACCGACGAGGAACAACAGGTCTGGCGCCAGTGGCTGGACCTGGGCGCCCGCATCACCAACGCACTCAGCCGAGAGCTACAGCTCGACAGCACCATCTCGCTGGCCGACTACGAGGTGTTGGTCAACCTCTCGGAGGCGCCGGATCACCGGCAGCGCGTGGTGGCACTCGCCGAGGCGATTAAGTGGGAGCGCTCCCGCCTGTCCCACCAGATCACCCGCATGGCCAAGCGGGGGCTCGTCCGCCGCGAGGCCTGCGATAAGGACGGCCGCGGCGCATTCGTGATCCTCGAGGAGCAGGGGCTGGAGGCCATCACTGCCGCCGCACCCGGGCACGTCGAGGCCGTGCGCCACATGATGTTCGACGGATTGAGCGCAGAGCAGCTCGCCGCCCTCCGGGACGTGCTCGCCCACATCGAGCCGCAGGTCACGGACCAGGAGGAGCGCATCGCCACAGCCCTGGACGCCAAGCGCAGGCGCGGCAAGGCGCAGAGCTAAAAGGCGCAGGGCTAAGAAGAACTAGCCCGCGCGGTACTCGGAGAACTTCGAGTACTGCAGCTGGTGCGCCACCACCACGGTGCCAATCGGGCCGCCACGGTGCTTCGCGAGGATGATGTCCGCCTCGCCGGCGCGCTCGTGATCGCGGTTTGCGCTATCCGGGCGGTTGATCAGCATGACCATGTCCGCATCCTGCTCCAGCGAACCGGACTCACGCAGGTCGGAGATGCGCGGCAGTGCGTCGTCGCCACGGCTCTCCACACCACGGTTCAGCTGGGAGATCGCCACGAGCGGGACATCCACCTCCTTGGCCAGCAGCTTCAGCTGGCGGGAGAACTCGGAAACCTCCTGCTGGCGGGACTCGACCTTCTTACCCGAGCTCATGAGCTGCAGGTAGTCGACGACGATTAGCCCGATATCGTGCTGTTGCTTCAGGCGGCGCGCCTTCGCGCGGATCTCCATCATCGTGAGGTTCGGGGAATCATCGATGAAGATCGGGGACTTATCGATCTCCCCGATGCGGCGGGTCAGCCGCTCCCAGTCGTCCTCCTCCATCTTGCCGCCGCGCATCGCGGAGAGGTGCACCTCCGCCTCGGCGGAGAGGATGCGCATCATGACCTCGGACTTACTCATCTCCAGGCTAAAGAGCACGGAGGCCTTGTTCTGGCGGATGGAGGCCGAGCGCATGAAGTCCAGCGCCAGGGTGGACTTACCGACACCAGGGCGAGCCGCGACGATGATCATCTGCCCGCCGTGCAGCCCATTGGTGAGGTCGTCCAGATCCTGGAATCCGGTGGCGATGCCCTTGGCGGTGCCGCCCTGGGACTCGAGCTCGTCGATCTCGTCCAGGGTGGGGTCCAGCAGGCGCTCGAAGACCTCGTAGTCCTCGCTGGTCGCGGAGTTCGTCAGCGCGAACATCTCCTGCTGGGCGTTGTCCACCACGGACTCCACCTCAGCGCCCTCGATGCCGGAGTAGCCCAGCTGCACAATGCGGGTGCCCGCGGTCACGAGCCGGCGCAGCGTGGCCTTCTCCTTGACCAGGTTGGCGTAGTAGCCCACGTTCGCACTGGTCGGGGTCTTGGACATGATGGACTGCAGGTACGGCGCTCCGCCGATCTGCTCGAGCTTGCCATCCCGGTCCAGGCGCCCGGCGACGATGACCGGATCGACCTCCTTGCCCTCCCCGTAGAGGCGGACGATGACGTCGAAGATCGTCTGGTGGGCGGGACGGTAGAAGTCGTCCATGACGAGGACCTCGACGACCTCGCTGATGGCGTCCTTGTTCATCAGCATGCCGCCGAGCACGCCCTGCTCCGCCGCGACGTTCTGTGGCATCTCGCGGCCCAGGTCCTGGAACTCTTCACGACGTCCACCCGAACGCCCGGATCGGCGCTGGCCGGATCCGAAATCATTGCGCGCGGGCGCGGCGGAGCTCCACGCACCCCCACCGTTATTCGGGTGCGGGGCGTGATCCTCCTCCGGTGGTGGCGGCAGGAGTTCTGCGCCGTCGTCGAAAGACATTCCACCCATGTTGCTCTCCATCGTGCCTCCGCGTGCTTAATCAGGCTCGGTTATCACCCTAGCCAGCGCTGCGGACAAACCCGATTCGGCAACGCATGGCGTTCTCATTCTTGTTCTTCAGATGACCGATCCCGGGGTGATCCAGCGCCCCTTCGGAGGAGTTATCCACAGGCGATTGTGGATAGCTCTGTGTATGGCGTGTGGATGATGTGTGGACAAATCCACAAGCCCCAGGTCAGCTTGTGGATGAGCTGTGGATCAGCCTGTCCATAACCCTCTGTGCGCCCTATTTCTGCAGGTAGAGAGCTTTTCCAAAAACCTGCCGAGAAGCAGACCCCCCTGTGGATAACTCGCGAAAATGCCTATAAGTGCAGCTCAATATGGCGTGTCCCCCACAACCTTCACCCACCGCTAGACCCCCCGAAATTACAAGTTTTGGGACGCCCCGCAGGCAGTTATCCACATCCTTGCCCACACCGCGCAAGGCCCTTGAATACACCAAGCCCCCGGCGGGATCATTCCCGGCCGGGGGCCTCGTGCTTGCTGTTGTCTATGTGTGCGTTCCGGCGTTCATCGCAGCAGCGCCGCTCGCCTGTGCGGCGGCCTGCACACCAGCCAAAACGCGGTGAAAAATGAGCCTGTCCCAACGCCATTGTGCATGGGCGGTTCCAACCCGGCCCCTGGGTGTCTAAGCCAGGGGCGTAGAAGTGTGAACCTGCCACTGTGCCGGTTGTCTAGGCCGGCGAAGGTCAGCGAGGGCTTAAGCGCACAGCGCTCAGACGGCGCGGCTCCTGCCACCCGCCTCGGCGCTGGACGCCAGGCTGCTTCTGCGATTACTTATCGGCGTCGACCACTGCGAACTCGAGGTTCGCGGTCATGCCGGAAACCAGCTTCACATCCACGGCGTACTTACCCGTGTTCTTGATGCTGTTCTTTGGCAGCTTGATGGCGTGCTTGTCCAGCTTCGGACCGCCTGCGCGCTCAACAGCTGCGACGACGTCTGCGGAGGTCACGGAGCCGAACAGCTTGCCGCCCTGTGCGGTGCGCACCGGCACCTGAACAGCGGACAGCGCCTCGAGCTCTGCCTTGACCGACTCTGCGTGCTCCTGGTCGCGGATAACGCGATCAGCCTTGGCACGCTGGATGTCCTTGATCTGCTTCTCTGCGCCGCGGGTCGCAACGATGGCGTAGCCGCGTGGCAGCAGGTAGTTACGTCCGTAACCAGCCTTGACTTCAACGATGTCGCCGGGGACACCGAGCTTGTCAACGGCGGTGGTGAGGATCAGCTTCATGATCCAACCCTTTCGTTGTGCATGGAGTGTTGACGTGAACAGTGATTATTGCTTCTGGCGGCCGGTCTGCCGGTCACCAGCGCTCAATCAATTGGTTCAGAATGGCGGCTCTTCGTCGCCGACACCGAAATCAGTTTGAGGTGCAGAGTTCCACGGGTCATCGGCATTGGAGGCATTCTGCCCGCCGAAGCCACCCTGGTTCTGCTGGCCACCCATGCTCTGCCCAGAACCGGAGCCCTGGTTGAATCCGCCCTGGCCGCCCTGGTTTCCACCAAAGCCGCCCTGGCCACCCTGACCGAAGTTGGAGCCGCCGCCCTGGTTTCCACCAAAGGACTGCCCGCCACCACGGGGGTTGCGCTGTACCTGCGCGGTCGCGTACTTCAGGGACGGGCCAACCTCGTCGGCCTCCACCTCGAAGACGGTGCGCTTCTCGCCCTCACGGGTCTCGAAGCTCCGCTGGCGCAGCCGACCAGTGACGACCACGCGGTCGCCCTTGTTCAGCGAGTTGGCCACGTTCTCCGCGGCCTGACGCCAGATGTTGCAGGTGAGGAACAGTGCCTCGCCGTCGACCCACTGGCCTGCCTGCGCGTCGTAGCGCCGCGGGGTGGATGCGACTCGGAAGCTGGCGACTGCGGCACCCGACTGGGTGTAACGCAGCTCCGGATCAGCAACAATGTTGCCGACCAGGGTAATTGGGGTATCTCCCGGTGCCATTGATAGTTCCTTTCAGCTGGGGTTATGCAGTTAAGGCCAGGTTAATCGCCTGCGCCCCGTGCTGCATGGGTGAAGCTGATTTCTTACTTGTCCTTGCGGAGCACCTTGGTGCGCAGGACGTTGTCGTTGAGGTTGAGCACGCGGTCGAGCTCGCGCACAGTGTCCGACTCGCAGGTCAGGTCGAGAACGATGTAGACGCCCTCTTCCTTCTTCTGGATCGGGTACTCAAAGCGGCGCTTGCCCCAGACATCAACCTTGTCGACCGAGCCCTTTTCCTCGCGGACAATGTTCAGGTACTTGTCCAACGATGGGGCTACGGTGCGCTCATCCTGGGAAGGATCGACGATGATCATGACTTCGTATTGACGCACGGACCTCATCACCTCCTGTGGTCTAGTGTTTCGGCCATGCTTATTTGGGCATGGCAGGAGGGTCGTTGCGTCAGCAACCTGGCCAGTGTACCCCGCTGCCTGCGGAAATGGGAAATCCGCGACCGTGGCCCCCGTTGCTCCCCGCGCTCCCCCATCCGGCCTGCCCGGGGCCGGGTTATTTATTGATCGAGGCCCAGCCCACGGCCAGGGTGACCGGGATGATCGTCATGAACACGATCGCGATGGAAAACAGCAGGATGATGACGTTTTTGGGCTTCTGCGCGTGGAAGCTGTAGAACGCCGTGCCGAAGAAGATGAATCCGATGAGGATGCTGCCCATCCCCAGGTACAAGGACATCGACATTGCCGCTCTAACTCTCCCTTAGTCCGTTGCGGGCGCTGCCTCGCTGCGGTTCTTCCCAGCGGGCTTCTTCTTCACCGTGGTTGCGCCGCTTTCTTTTTCCGACGTCAACCGCCTCGCGCCCGGCTCCTTAGCAGCCAGGATACCCGCGAGCGGGTCTGCTCCCGAATGCGCGGCGCGCACCAGGTCGCCCTGCCTGCCCGGCGCGGTCAGGCGCCCGTCAGTCTGCAGCATGTCGCGGATGACGATCACCGCCATCGCGACCAGCAGGCCCAGGCGCAGCACCGTCACGCTGTCGACCAGCCAATTCGGAGCAGCCTCCTCGGCGGGGAGGAACTGCCACATCCGCAGGTACCAGTAGCCGGCCTCGATGGTGGCCCAGATGAAGTACAGCCGCCAGCGGGGCAGCGCCAGGGCGATCAGCGGCACCAGCCAAATGGAGTACTGCGGACTCCACACCTTATTGGTCAGCAGGAAGGCAAGCACCGCAAGGAAGGCGACCTGAGCGACCCGGGGCGTCGTCCTCAAATAAAAGACGACGAACCAGCCCAGGGCGACCAGGGCTACGAGCAGCAACCCGGTGGTGATGTAGTTGAGCGTCTCCACGCCCTCGATGGCCTTGGAAGGCGAGCCGCCGTCCCAGGCCTCCTTGCCGGTGATGTGGGCGATGACCGCGTAGATCGTCGAGCCCTCGTAGCCGCGCACGGAGTTCAGGCGGAAGAACTCGCCCCAACCGCGGGGCGCGGCGATCATCACCGGGGCGTTGAGCAGCGCCCAGCTGCCGATCGCGCCACCCAGCATGCGGCCCAGCTCGCGCCACGCGCGGGTCTTCAGGCACAGCAACAGCAGCGCCCCCAGGATGAATGCGGGCCAGAGCTTCGCGGCCACCCCGAGCCCGCCGAGCACGCCCGCGAGCAGGGGCTTGTGATTCGCCCACGCGGCCAGGCAGCCCACTGCGAAGACGATGGAGAGCAGGTCGAAGTTCGTGAACGCGTGGACGATCACCAGCGGGGAGGCGGCCATGAGCATCGCGTCCCAGGTGCGCGCGCCCGTCAACCGGGTCAGCAGCGCTACCCCGATCAGCCAGCACAGGGCCAGACCAATGGAGGAGACGGCGAAGAAGACCACGGAGGCGGGAACCGGCGGCAGGCCCAGGGAATCCCACGCGGCATGCACCGGCCGGACGAGTGCCGCGGCGAAGTATTGATAGAACCCGGAGAGCACCGGGTACTCCATCCACCGCTCCACCCCATCGGTGGTGATGGACTGGAAGTACGGGACGGTCAGGGTATCCAGGCCCCGGCCGCCGAACAGCGGGATCTGGTCCGAGTAACAGGCCGCCGTGTACTGCGGTCGGCCCGACCAGTCCAGGTGAGCCTGGCCCTCAGCATTGACGTTGCCGCGCAGGCACGGGGCCTTCTGCAACCAGCCGAGAATGAGGAAGAAACCCGCAGTCGCGAGGATCGCTCGCTGCGGGTTCCACCGGGGCGCCACCGCGTGGCGGTCACGGTTGGCCATTTAGCCCAAGAGATCGTCGATGATCTGGCCGAGGTCCGGCGGCGGCGGGGCTCCCCCGCCACCGGTGTTCCCGCCACCCTGGCGCGGTGGCGTGGCCGGCTCCGGCTGCGGAGCCGGGGCTTCCTGCGATGGCTGTTCCTGCTCCGGCTCCGGCTGCGGGTTCTCCGGCGCGACGTAGCCACCGTTGTCCGGAACGCCGGCCGCAGCCTCGCCGCCGGAGCCCCAGTTCTCGATCGGGTCGTCGACCAGGGAGCGGTCCATCACGTTCTTCCAGATGGTGGACGGCATGCCGGAGCCGTACATGGTCCCGCCCCACTGGTTGACCAGCGGGCGGTTGTCCACGGTGCCGATCCACACGGCGGTGGCCAGCTGCGGGGTGGAGCCGATCATCCAGGCGTCCTTGTTCTGGCCGGTGTCACCGAGCTGGGCGGTACCGGTCTTCGCAGCGGACGGGCGGCCATTGGCCAGGGCGTTGCCGTTGGAGTAGGCCGCGATCGGGCCCATCGCCTCGATGACGGCGTTGGCGATCTCCTTGTCGATCACCTGGTCGCCCTCCGGGTCGGTGTTGTCGAGCAGGACCTCACCATTGGAGTTCTCCACCTTCTCCACGAAGTGCGGGCGGTGGAAGACACCCTCGTTGGAGAGGGTCGCCAGGCCAGCGGCCATGTCCAGCGGGCGGGACTGGTACTGGCCCAGGACGATGCCCTCGTACGGGTTGCCGCCGTTTTCCTGCAGGGTCTTGCCGAAGCCCGGCAGCTCCTCGGCCACGCCCAGGCGGTGGGCCATGTCAGCCACGGCCTGCGCGCCCCCGTCGAGGGAGCGGGTCAGGCGAATGAAGGAGGTGTTCAGGGACATCTTCAGGGCCTGCGCGATGGAGCAGCTGCCGCAGGATTCGCCGCCGACGTTCGTGACCTCGGTCTGGCCGGTGGTCACCGGGGAGGAGTCGAAGTTGTCGTAGATCGATCCGCCCTGGTCCAGGTAGGCGGCGAGGCCGAAGATCTTGAACGTCGAGCCAGTCTGCATCGGCGCATTGGCGTAGTCCCAGCCGACCGGGTCGTCGCCACCGTAGTAGCCGCGCACTCCGCCGGTCTTCGGGTCAATGGAGACGACCGCCCCGCGGATGCCCTCCATCGCGCCCTCGAACTGCTGGTGCACCTCGTCGACGACCGCCTGCTGGACCTTCGGGTCGATCGTGGTGGTGATCTTCAGGCCCCCGGTGTTGACCTGGTTTTCGTTGATGCCGGCTTCCTCAAGCTCGCGGATGACTGCCTGCTTGATGAGCCCGTTGGTGCCCTTAGCCTGGTGCACCTGCCCTGCCTTGGCCGGGTCCTGGGCCTTCGGGTATTCCGCGGTGTCGCGCTGCTCCTGGGTGATGGAGCCCATGCCGAGCATGCCGTCGAGCACGTAGTTCCAACGGGATTCCGCGCGCTCGCGGTTGGTCCACGGGTCAAGCACGCTCGGGGACTGGATGGACGCGGCGAGCACCGCGCCTTCCTCGACGGTGAGGTCCTTGACGTCCTTGTTGAAGTAGGCGTGCGCAGCGGAGTTGATGCCGTAGGCGTTGCGCCCGAAGTAGATGGTGTTGAGGTAGGCGCCGAGGATCTCGTCCTTGGACCACTCGCGGGCCATCTTGGAGGAAATCACCAGCTCCTTGGCCTTACGGGTGAGGCTGAGCTCGTCGCCGACCATGGCATTCTTCACGTACTGCTGCGTGATGGTGGAGCCGCCGCCGGCGCTGGTGTCGCCGGTGAGCTGGCCGAGCGCGGCGCGGCCGAAGCCGGTCAGGGAGAAGCCGGGGTTGTCGTAGAAATCCCGGTCTTCCGCGGCGAGGACGGCCTCGCGGACGTGCTCCGGGATCTCGGAGACGTCCACGTTGGTGCGGTTGCCTTCGGGCGGGATGATGCGCGCGAGCTCGGTCTCGTTGTCGTTGGCCATGATGTAGGAAACCTGGTTGTTGACCAGTTCCTCTGGCTCCGGGACCTTGGTCACGGAGTAGGCGGTGAAGAAGGCCACGACGGGCACGATGATGGCGACCGCGATGAGCGCGGTGAAGCCCACCAGGACTTTCTTGCGGAATTCGCTATCGCGCCAGTGGTTCTTCTTGCGTGCCCGCGCGACGTAGTTGCCGCTGCGGACAGAGCGCCCTGAGCCGGACCCGTTCTTCTTCGGGCCTGGCTTCGCGGCGTTGTTCTTGCGGTGCGGCGGCTGAGTGTTCTTACTCAACGAGCTATGTCTCCTCATTGAAAAGGGCAGTCGATTTTCATTACTTTACGCGGTCGCCCCCGTGCTTTGCACCTTTCGCGCGCCACTTTCGTCACAGAAGTTTACTGCCTCCCCATCGCCACGGTCCGCGCTTCGCCGTCATGACCCCGCTTTCTCGGATCCCCTCCCCTACCTTTGAGGACGTCGCCCCGGGCCAGCACTTGATCGGTTTACTGGCGGCTCTTGATCGGTCAACCGCCTTAAGCACCCCAATCGCCAAGGTCAGCGGCCTTAAGTTGTTCAGCTATGAGCAATAATTCGACTTCCCCTGCAGCGGCCGAGGGCCGCACGGTCAACATCGCGATCGTCGGCCTCGGCAACTGCGCCACCTCCCTGGTTGAGGGTCTTGAGTTTTATAAGGACGCCGCCCCGGATGCTGACATCCCGGGCCTGATGCACACCGTTTTCGGTGACTACCACGTCGCGGACGTCAAGGTCGTCGCCGGTTTCGACGTCGACGCGGACAAGGTCGGCAAGGACGTCTCCGAGGCGCTGTACTCCGGCCAGAACCAGACGATCAAGATCGCGGACATCCCGCACCTCGGCGTCGAGGTCAAGCGCGGACCCACCCACGACGGCCTGGGCCGTTACTACCAGGAGTCGATCGAGGAGTCCTCGGTGGAGCCGGTGGACGTCGTCGCTGAGCTGAAGAAGGCGGAGGCGGACGTCGTCGTCAGCTACCTGCCGGTCGGCTCTGAGGAAGCGGACCGCTTCTACGCGCAGTGCGCCATCGACGCTGGCTGCGCGTTCGTCAACGCCCTGCCGGTGTTCATCGCCTCCGACCCGGAGTGGGCACAGAAGTTCCGCGACGCGGGCCTGCCGATCATCGGCGATGACATCAAGTCCCAGGTCGGCGCCACGATCACCCACCGCGTGCTCGCCCACCTCTTCGAGGAGCGCGGCGTGCGCCTGGACCGCACGATGCAGCTGAACGTCGGCGGCAACATGGACTTCAAGAACATGCTGGAGCGCGAGCGTCTGGAGTCGAAGAAGATCTCCAAGACGCAAGCGGTGACGTCCAACCTGAAGACTTCCCCGCTGGCGGGCAAGGTGCACGATAAGAACGTGCACATCGGGCCGTCGGACTACGTGGGCTGGCTGGATGACCGGAAGTGGGCCTACGTGCGCCTGGAGGGCTCCGCCTTCGGTGAGGTGCCGCTGAACCTGGAGTACAAGCTCGAGGTGTGGGACTCCCCGAACTCCGCGGGCATCATCATCGATGCTGTTCGCGCCGCGAAGATCGCCCTGGACCGCGGCGTTGCTGGGCCGGTTGAGGCGGCGTCCAGCTACCTGATGAAGTCCCCTCCGACGCAGCTGCCGGACGACGTGGCGCGCACCCAGCTGGAGGAGTTCATCTCCGGCGGGATCGCCTAAAACGCCCGCGTGCGTCGGCTGAGGCTTCGGATCAGTCGGCGTCACGAACCGCTACCCCCGGGATGCTGCACAAGCCTCCGGGGGTAATTTTTCCCGTGATAAGGGATTATCTGGTACTCGATAGTTTTGCACCGACAACACTCAGGTAGATTGGACAATATGCCACGTTCAAAAATGGACATTGCCCGGGATCTTCGCCCGAGCCTCACGCGCCTCTACCTGCTGTACTTCCGTAAGACGGAGCAGTCGAACATCTCGCAGGCCCAGCTGTCGATCATGATGATCCTGGACAGCGAGGGGCCCATGCGCATTTCCCAGATCGCTGCGATGGAGTCCATCCGCATGCCGACGGCCTCCAACGCCGTCAACCAGCTCGAGACGATGGGGCTGGTCCACCGCGTTCGGGACGTCAGCGACCGCCGCGGCGTGCGCGTTCAGCTCACCGACAAGGGGCGGGAGGAGCTGCACAACCAGGAGGGGGCGCGCAGCATCCAGCTCGCCAGCATGCTGGAGAACCTCAGCGAGGAAGAGCTGCAGACCGTGGACGCTTTCATCCCGGTCATCGACACCATCCTGGAGCGGTACTCTGAGGATGACGAGAGCGCTACTCCAGCCGATCCCGCGAAGTAGCGCTAAAAGCTGAATTGGGACGGGGAGCTCAACGCTGTGGCACCGAAGAAGACGAAGAAGTCCCGCACCGCTAAGAAGGCCTTCCGCCAGCCAACGCTCGCGAAGCCGGTGGTCGCGCCACGTGTGAACCGGGCGCTGCGCGTGCTGGTTGCGTGGCCGCCGCATGCCGGGAGCGTGGGCGAGGACTTGGCGCGAACCGTCGCCTGGCTCGCGCAGGAGAACCCGCTGGTCGTGCGAACCGCGACGGTGATCTCCCAGACCTGGCCGCAGACGGACGCCCCCGCCGCGGCGGCGGATCAGGCGGACCTCTACCCCACCGCCAGCTCGGACCTCTACCCCACCAGCCCGGACACCAGCGGTAGCCACGGCACGCCGGGGGCCGGGGTGGGCGCGGCTGAGGCGCTGGGCGCCCCGGTCGCCGGCTCCGCCAGCCCCACCAGCTTCACGGCGGCCCGGGAGGCCTTCAATACGTGGCTGGAGGCAGAAATGGCCGCGGCGGGCGAGTCCGCACGGGCCGCCCTGCTGGCTGCCGGGGTGCCCGAGAAAATGCTGGACGAAGAGCAGCTCGCGATGGTCTACAGCGACCATTCCGAGACCAGCCGCCTCATCGAGGCCGGTGAGGAGTTCGGGGCGGATGTGATCCTGCTGGGCTCGCAGGCGGATTCGCCGGACGGGCGCTACCGGATGGGCTCCACCGCGGATGCGCTGCTGCACTGCTCCCCGCTACCGCTGATGCTCGTGCCGCGGAACCTGGACTTCTCCAAGGCCGGGCCGACGCGCGTGAACTGCGCTTATGTGGATACCGAGCAGTCCCAGCAGGCACTGCGGCATGCCTCGGATCTCGCGCGGCGGTGGGACGTGCCGCTGCGGCTGGTGGCCTTCTCCCCCGCCGGGGTCTCGCTGGACCCCACGCAGGTGGCTTTCGGTGACGCCGTGGATGCTGCGGGTGCCGGCGGTGCTGGTGTCGACAGTGCTGGTGCTAGCAGTGCCGCGGCCCCGTTGGCGGAGGCGTGGCAGGTGCAGGCCACGGAGCTGCTGGAGCGCGGCCGGAAGCGAGCGCTGTCCCGCCACCCGGATCTGGAGGTCACCACGAAGACTGGCATCGGCGCCAGCTGGGAGGAGGCCGTCGGCGCAATCAAGTGGCGTAAGGGCGATCTGATGGTCATGGGCTCCAGCGTGCTGGGTGATTTCAACCGCGTGTTCATCGGCCCATCGACGAACCAGATTCTGCGGCACGTGCCGGTGCCGGTATTCCTCAGCACGGTCTAGTTGGTCGGGTCGAGCGAGCCGAGTCCAGCTGCCCCTCCCCCGTTGTGCGTGCCGCGCCGCAGCACAGACTCACTACCCCGCCCGGGTTACTCTTCCCCGCTCGAGTGTGGCAGCGGGGTTTAGCTTTGTGGCCGGGATCTCTTAAGGTTGGGAGCTACCAGGAGTTTCACCGAAGGAGAGGGTAATCGTGAGTACGTTAGGCCCGGGGCACCCGGAGAATCGCGCCGAGCTGCCGCCGGAGGACCTTCCGCCGCAGAGCGCCGGCCGCCCGAAGCTCACCGAGCTCGATTACGAGGCCGATCCCCTCGCCCGCCTGGAGCGCAATAACCGCTCGACGAAGCAGGCGATCATCTACTTCTGCGCCGTCCCGGGCATCGCTGCCGTCCTGGCATTGGGCACGGCGATCATCTCCCGCATCGTGGGCGGCCCCTATTGCGATGCCGATTCCTCCGCCTGGTTGTGCACCGAGGGCTTCCGGCTGTTCTTCCACATCGCCCCTGCTCTGGTGTGCTTTTTCGGGCTCTTCGGAGCGGCGTATATCTGCTACTACAAGTGGAAGCGCCACCAGCGCTGGCGCCCGTGGATCGCGGTGATCTGGTTCATCATGCCCGTGGCGATCGGCTGGTCGGTCAACAGCGCGGCGATGCTGATCCTCAACGCCTAAAACTCAGCGCTCCCCACGTCCCAACGGGGCCCACCCCCAACGAGCCTCGAGGGGCAAAGCCCCAACGAAAACCCCAGCCCCAGGCCGCCCGGCCCCCTCCCCGGGCGGCCTTTCGCCTTACTTGGCGACGATATTGATCATGCGGCCCGGCACGACGATGACCTTCTGCACCGTCTTGCCCTCGATGTGGCCCTGCACGGTCTCGTCGGCCAGCGCCGCGGCCTCCAGGTCCTCCCGGGAGGCGTCGGCGGCGACCATGATGCGGGCGCGAACCTTGCCCATGATCTGAACCGGCATCTCGATCTGGTCGTCGACCAGCCAGTCCTCTTCCCACGCCGGGTATGGCACGAAGGCCACGGAGGCCTCGTCCTGGGTCAGGCCAGAACCCTGACCTGCCCCGTCAGCCAGCAGGCCGGAGACCTCCGCACCACCCAGCACCTGCCACAGCTCCTCGGCCAGGTGCGGGGCCACCGGTGCGAGCATCAGCGCCAGCGCCTCCGTCGCCGCGCGCGGCACCGCAGCATCCGCCGCGGCCCCCTGGGCGCCACCGGCACCTGCCGCGCCGTACTGCTTCGTCAGGTAGTTCACCAGCTCGATCAGCTTCGCGACGGCCGTGTTGTTGTGCAGGTTGGTGTAGTCCTCGTGGACACCCGCCAGCGCGCGGTTCACCGCACGGCGGTCCTCATCCGGCAGCGAGGCCAGCGTGTTGACGTCCTCATCGACGACCGCCTTGCCGGACGTCTCGTCCACGACCAGGCGCCAGGCACGCTGCAGGAAACGCTGCGCGCCGACGACGTCCTTCGTCGCCCACGGGCGGGAGGTATCCAGCGGCCCCATGGACATCTCGTAGACGCGCAGGGTGTCCGCCCCATAGTTATCGCAGATCTCGTCTGGGGAGACGGAGTTCTTCAGGGACTTGCCCATCTTCCCGTACTCCTGCTGGACCGGGGTTTCCTCCCCGGTCTCCGGATTGACGTGCACGAATGCGCCGTCACGCTCCACGACCTCCGCGGCCGGCATGTAGACGCCGCGGGAGTCGGTGTAGGCGTAGGCCTGGATGTAGCCCTGGTTGAACAGGCGGTGGTACGGCTCAAAGGAGCTAACCACGCCCAGGTCGAAGAGCACCTTGTGCCAGAAGCGGGAGTACAGCAGGTGCAGCACCGCGTGCTCCACGCCGCCGACGTACAGGTCCACACCACCGGAGGGGTTGCCCTCGCGCGGGCCGACCCAGTAGCGCTCGTTGTCGATGTCTACCAGCGCGTGATCGTTATTCGGGTCGATGTAGCGCAGCTGGTACCAGGAGGAACCGGCCCACTGCGGCATGACGTTCGCGTCGCGGTAGTAGGTCTGGGTGCCGCGGCCGTTGCCGAGGTCCAGCTCGACCTCGATCCACTCGCGGGCCTTGGCCAGCGGGGGCTGCGGCTCGGTGTCCTGGTCCTCCGGGTCGAAGGCGACCGGCTTGTAGTCCTCGACCTCCGGCAGCTCCACCGGGAGCATGTCCTCCGGCAGCGGGTGGGCAACCCCGTCGGCGTCGTAGACGATGGGGAAGGGCTCGCCCCAGTAACGCTGGCGGGCGAACAGCCAGTCGCGCAACTTGAACTGCACCTTGCCGTGGCCGTGGCCCCTCTCCTCGAGCCACTCGGTGGTGGTGGCCTTCGCATCTGCCAGGGCGAGGCCGTTGATGTCCAGACCCTCAGCGTTTGCGCTGTTCACGGCCTTACCGGACTCGGTGTAGGCGGCGATGAGCTGGCCGTCCTCGCCCTTCTCGCCGCCGGCGACGACCTCGCGGATCGGCAGGCCGAAGGCGGTAGCGAAGTCGAAGTCGCGCTCGTCGTGGGCCGGGACCGCCATGATGGCGCCGGTGCCGTAGCCCATGAGGACGTAGTCCGCGATGAAGACGGGCACCTGCTCGCCATTGACCGGGTTGGTGGCGTAGGCGCCGGTGAACACGCCGGTCTTTTCCTTGTTTTCCTGACGCTCCAGGTCGGACTTCGCGGCGATGGACGCGCGGTAGGCGGCGACGGCCTCGGACGGGCTGCTCTGGCCGAAGGTCCAGCGCTCATCGGCGTCTGCGTAGGCGGCCTGCGCGGAGCCGGCGGCGTCCTCAGCTGCGGAAACGAGGGTGTCGACGAGCTCGTGCTCAGGGGCGAGCACCATGTACGTCGCACCGAAGAGGGTGTCCGGGCGGGTGGTGAAGACCTCGATCGGGCCCGCCGCGGAGGAAAACGCGAGCTGCGCGCCGCGGGAACGGCCGATCCAGTTGCGCTGCATGGACTTGACCTTCTCCGGCCAGTCGAGGAATTCCAGGTCCTCGAGCAGGCGGTCGGAGTAGGCGGTGATGCGCATCATCCACTGCTGGAGGTTCTTGCGGAAGACCGGGAAGTTGCCGCGTTCGGAGCGGCCTTCGGCGGTGACCTCCTCGTTCGCCAGCACGGTGCCCAGGCCCGGGCACCAGTTGACGGTGGAGTTGGAGCGGTAGACCAGGCGGTAGCCGTCGATGATCTCCTGGCGCTCGGCCTCGGTCTTCTCGGCCCAGTCGGCGTGCTCGGCCTCGAGCTTCGGGATGAGCTCGGAGATCGGGCGGGCGCGGCCCTTCAGCTTGGCGGGGTAGCCCGGCGCGGGGTCGGCCTCCGGGTCGAACCAGGAGTTGTAGATCTTGAGGAAGATCCACTGGGTCCAGCGGTAGAACTCGCGGTCGGTGGTGGCGACGGCGCGGCGCTTATCGTGGCCGAGTCCCAGGCGGCCCAGCTGGCGCTCCATGTTCTCGATATTCGCCATGGTGGTGGTGCGCGGGTGGGTGCCGGTCTGGACGGCGTACTGCTCGGCGGGCAGGCCGAAGGCGTCGTAGCCCAAGGTGTGGAGCACGTTCTTGCCGGTCATGCGCTGGAAGCGGGCGTAGACATCGGTGGCGATGTAGCCCAGCGGGTGGCCGACATGAAGCCCGGCGCCGGAGGGGTAGGGGAACATGTCCTGCACGAAGATGCGGTCTTCCGGCAGCTTCTGCCCGTCGGTGGCGAGGTCGCCGACGGGGTTGGGGGCGTTGAAGGTGCCGTGTTCGGCCCAGTGCTTTTGCCACCGCTGCTCGATATCCGCGGCGAGCGCGGGGGAGTAGCGGTACGGGGTCTGGTCGGACGTGTCAGCTGGGGTGTTCATGGTTGGTCATTCTAGTAGACGGGGTAATAGACTGAACCGCATGATCGTGCTCACCATCCTGCTGGTTATTCTCGCCCTCGCTGTCCTGACGGTGGGGCTGCTCGGGTTTATGGAGAAACTGCCTGGTAACGGGGTGGTTGGGCTGCGTATCCCAGAGGTTCGGAAGTCCCCCGAGAACTGGGTTCTGGCGCACAAGATTGCGGGCCCGGCGTGGATGGGTGCGGGTGCGGCGCTGTTGGGGGCTGCGCTGCTGACGACGGGGATCGGTGGCTGGATGTGGCTGGTCTTCGCGCTGTTGATCGTGGGGGCGCTGTTCCTGATTGGGATGGGTTCTGCGATGGCGGCGTCCACGATGGCTCGCCTGGAGCACCTGCGTGGTCAGGAGGCCGAGGAGGCCCGGTCCGCTGCGGGTTGCTGTTCTTCTGGTTCTTCTTCCGACGACGACGCCTCGGCCGGCGGTTGTGAGCCGTCGGCGGAGGAATGTGCGTCGGGGAATTCGTGCGGTAGCTGCTCGCTGAATGGCGCATGTGAGGGCGGGGGAGCGGCCTTCGACGCTGGTCGGGACGCCGGTTCTGGTGCTGGTGCTGGGCAGGGCGCTCAGCAGGCGGCAGCGAAGCCTGCACTGGATCTGGATGCGGCTCGCCGCGCGATGGCGGAACAGGACCGTCGCTAGGGGTTAACGCGGGTACACCTTAGCGCGCAGACTAGCGGAGGTTCGCGCGCTTCAACTTGGGTCGCGCGATGGAAAAAATCACTAGCGAATAGGCGCTCGCGGCAAGCGTGACCCACAGCGTGGGCTTCCAAAAAAGCGGCAGGAACTTTGCTGGTAGGGCCACGATCAATAGACACTGCGCAAAGGCCAGAAAGAGTGTCGCGCTCAGCGCATGTAGTGGGGGCTGCACAAGACTTAAGGTCCAGAAGCAGGCCAGACTCAAGGCGCTAAACTGCCACAAGCCTGCGTTTCCGAACGAGGCGAGCAGAACCAGTGGGAGATACGCAGCACCGAGAAAGGCATAATCCTGTGTCTTCCACGACCGGGGGCTGTATTCCTCCCACACCGCGAGGTCGCTGGTGTAGAAGAGCACAACAGCACTGAGAAACAGCAACGCAAAGACGACATTGAACGGCACAACAGCGCCGTACGTGCCATCAACCCACGGCAAGGGTATTGCTGTTGTCCCCAGAACAATGGCGCCGCATACAGCGATCGCAATCAGACCAAAGGCCTGGGGGACACGGTGGCCGCGAAGGTACAGCTTGGTCATCACGACGCCACGCAGCCCTCGTTGACCTTGCTAATGAGCGCCTCATGATCGAGCTCTTGCCGAAGGTGACCCGATGGCTCCAACACCAAGCGCTTGAGGTCATCAGGGGAGACCCCGTCAAAGGCATCGGCGACCGGCACGGGCCCGTCCTCGCCGAACCAGCAGCTCGGGGTGCGGCGTAGTGCGTCATCTGCCTGAAGATGCTGCAGGATGAGCACGAGTTCAACCGTGTCGGGGTCGGTGGATCGCACAAGGAGATATTGCTGTGGTTGCTCCTTCTGCAGGTCTTCCGGTGCAGCTGAGCTGTGTATGTCCCACAGGGACGCCTGCGGCTTGCCGAGAGAGCTCAGCACATCACGATTAGCAGCCACGACCTCCTCGGGCGTTTCGGGCCATAAACACTGGCTATCGCTGCAGACCAAGTCTTTCTCAGACCTTTGGACGGTCACGTCATAACCAGCCCCTGCAACTTGCGAATAGCTAGCAAACCCTCCCAACAGCGCAACGGCTACTCCAGCGGCCACGGCGGCGGTCGTTCCTCGACACCCGGAGCTACCGACATAAATGAGCACCCACGCTGCCATGAGCAATGCGGCGAGCATCGTGGCACTCGCCGCCACGAAGGAGGAGTTCAGTTCGCGGTCAATACCGCAGCACAGCCCTGCAGTCTGGCCGAACATGTAGCGCCATTCAGGCTGCGACAGTGCCGGCGGGTAAGCCTGCAGAACAAAGCTCAGGAACATTGCCACGGGCAAGGCGATCAGGCTTGGAAGATAGAGGCCGCATGCCATACCGAGTGAAGCCCAAACGAGCGCATGCAGCGCGATAATCAACACGCCTTGCGGCCAGGCCCTGGAGCCGAATCCATCGTTGAGAACAAAATGTAGAGTGACGAGCAAAAATGCAATCAGCTGGAGTGGAGCAATCGACCGCAACCATACTTTCCCGGCATAACGTGGCCTGCCCAGCTGAGTCAGGATTTCGCGAAACCGGGACGCCTCCCACGCGCTCAGGAACCCAAGCAAGGGCCCCAGGACAATGAACAACTGCCAAGACTTATGGAGCGTGGCTTGCGGGGAACTCGGGTAGGTTTCAGCACCCTCGATGCTGATGTTGAGCCACAAGCTGACAGCGAAACCCACGAGAACGATTAGCGCATTTCGAAGTAACGCTTTTCTCATCACGCCTCCGACCGGTGGACGGCAGACAACTGCAGAACAGTGGGGGAGATAGGTTCTCCTCGCCAGGTCGTATCGGAGGCGTCAGTTCGGTCATCACTGAAGCCAATGAAGTCGTCGATTCGCCCCTGAAATGCGAGACAGCCATGATCTAACACGATGACCTGCTCAAATGGTTCGCCGACTTCCAAGGGCTGGTGGCTGGAAACCCACAACCGGATGCCTCGGTTGATGACGTCGCGATAGAGCTGCCGTAGCTCCTGCTTCGCGATTGGGTCCAGAGTCGCACTGGGTTCGTCGAGTAACAGCCAGCGCGCCTGAGAATTCAAGGCGGCGGCCAGCTGGAGCTTCGCCTGCTGCCCACCGCTCAGCTGTCGACATTCCTGGCGGGTTACATCTCCCTGCAAACCCACGAACTCGGCCCAGGTGAGGGCGTCCTTCTGGGCCTGTCGCAGGGGAGCCCCTTGCAGCCAACCGACGTAAGAAATGTAATCCGCCACGTTAAAACCGCTGATGGGCATGAACTTTTGGGGAACGTAGACGGTGCCATCCGCGCTGGGCAGCTTCCCTCGTTGCAGTTTGAATTGTCCAGCGAGGCAGCGCAACATGGTCGTTTTACCTGCTCCGTTGACACCGAGAACGACTGTGGCAGCATCGTTGATGGCGAGATCGCGGATGTCGATCCGTCGGGTACTCTGCGGGTAGGCGAAGCGGAAAGAGGCTGTAGGCATGGAGTGGCAATCTAAAAGTAGAGGTTCATGATGCGGGCGCTGGTTGTCTGGTAATCCCGTGACTTTACTTGCCAGTAATACTTCGCATGACCAGGGAATCCCCACGACGCTCGGTACGGCTTTTTAAAGCAATTAGAGACATTTCGAAGCCCCATGTTGACATCTGGCTGGAGTCGCCGAACTTTCTTCAACATCAACTCAAGGTACGGGGTAGCCCCGGGGGCATTGGAAGTACAATCGATCAACCCTGCCTGCACTGCATGCGCACCCACATGGTTTACGCGCTGCGATTGAAAACCGGTGCGAACGCGCTCAAGTCGTGTATTGATGACGCTAGCGTCGGCAGGGGCGGCAACGAGGCTTGTTGACAAAGCCAGGGCTGCGGCAACCGCGGTTACCCCTCGCCGGTTCTGCATAATTTTACGCATGTATTCCTCTCCGAAATCGTACGGACCACAACTCTAACACTCCTCAATTGTACTATTGATAGATTACCCAACCAGGGGTAGCGCGTGCCCGGAATCTGCGGCTTCTGTAATGCACCTGTGGCGTTGGCCACCCCCTTCCGAGACAACCCCAGGCAAGTCCGGGGCGTCTTCTAGACTGTGAGGCATGAACCCCGGTAAGAACCCGAACACCGCGCCCACCGACGCGGCGAACACTCCTGCATCCGTCGACGCGAACAGCAACGCTGCGCCTGCCGTCCTCGTGTGCGGCAGCATCAACGTCGACACCTTCGTGGGCCTCGATGAGTTCCCGCACCCCGGCGAGACCATCATCGGCCGCCGTGGCCTGCAGGGTCTCGGCGGCAAGGGCGCGAACCAGGCCGTCGCCTCCGCCCGCATGGGCGTCGAGACGATCCTGCTGGGCGCAGTGGGGGAGACCAGCGCCGATAACCCCAGCCAGCCGCTCGACCCGCTGGCGCTGCTGGCGATCAAGGAGCTCGACGAGCACGGCGTGAACACCGCCCACATCGCCCGCACCAACCAGCCCACCGGCCAAGCGTTCATCATGAACGACGCGTCCGGCGAGAACATCATCATCGTCACCTCCGGGGCCAACGAGCTGGTCAGCCCGTCCGCGCTCACGGGCCTGGCCACCGAGCTGGCCGATGAGCGCCCCATCCCGGTTGTGCTGGCCCAAGGCGAGCTCACCCCGGAGCACTCCGCGGAGCTGCCCGCCCTCGCCGAGGCCATCGGGGCCCGGCTGATCCTGAACCTCGCCCCGGTGACGACGAAGGACGCCGACCTGGTCGCGGCGTCCGACCCAATCGTCCTCAACGAGCTGGAGGCCGCGGACATCACCGGGCTGCCTCGCGAAACCCCCACCGAGGAGCTCTTCGCCGCGCTCAAGGACGTCGCCCGCACCTGCGTGGTCACCCTGGGGCCGGCGGGTGCGGCCGTCATCGACGGGGACGGGGTCACGCGCGTGCCCGCCCCGCAGATGGAGACCATCGTGGACACCACCGGTGCCGGGGATGCGTTCTGCGGCACGCTCGCGGCGGCTGTGGCCACCGGTTCCTCCCTGGTGGACGCCACCCGCGTGGCTGTTGCGGCCGGGTCCTTGGCGACCCAGAAGGCCGGCGCGGCGGCGTCGTACGCGACGGAAGCAGAGATCCGCGACCTGGCGGCAGAACAGGAAAACCGCAGCTAGAGGCCGAAAGTGTAGCCCTGGACTAGGATCACCACGCCCAGGCCTTCCATGCAGCCTTCAGGCGATCGACCAGCGGAATCAGACCGAAATAGGGGATCGCGCTGGGCGGCAGGAAGGCACCCGCACCGGCGACGACAGCCAATCAATCCCAATCGCCATCTGCTTACCCCAAATACTCAAAGCAGAATGCCGATCTAACCGCCTAAATCCCTTTTATCTTCAAGGGGAGATAATAGGCTGAAAAAATCTAATGTCTGAGAATTATTCAGCGCATACAGCACGCAGCTATATACTTCGTCACTCAGTTCATCTAAATCTGAAACATTGGCACTCGCGCTGAATGAGATAGCGACCGTATTAACCTCAGTCGCATCCGGACTTCTTCCATCATCCCCCGTCGGAAGCTCTAAATTATATTCATTCTCTCGGTCAACCCCTTGAACGCAGTCAATTATTTCCATTACCATGGGACTATTTTTCAACGCCCTCAGTAACCGTGACTTGATTACGCTAAACCTTTGTCGGGAGCACCTAACGTTGAGCTCCTCTTCAAATAAATGCGGCGTCAACTCTCTCAGTCCTTAATACAATGAGCGCAGCGAGAGGACGATGATGTCGTCGATATTCGTCACGGCGAAACGGCCAACAGCCTGGGCGATCGTTGCGAACAAGGGGGCTTCCTAGGGTCGGGCGCGGAGTATGCGCGGGGCGTGAAAGTGCGTGAGGAATATCCTAGCTTTCGCTCCGCTACCTCCCAGGTGTGCGTGGCACACTTGAGGTATGAGCACTTCTGCAGCCAATAACACCCAGCCCCGCAAGATCATCCTCGACTGCGACCCCGGCCACGACGACGCCATCGCCATGCTCCTGGCCTGGGGAAACCCGAACCTCGAGCTGCTCGCGGTCACGACTGTCGCGGGTAACCAGACCCTGGAGAAGGTCACCAAGAATGCCCAAGCGCTCGCGCGCGTCGGCGGGATCACCGGCGTGCCCTTCGCCGCTGGTGCGCACCGCCCGCTCGTCGGGCCGCAGCTGATCCCGGATGAGATCCACGGCGAGTCCGGCCTCGACGGCCCGCAGCTGCCGGAGGCTGGCGTGGAGCTGGAGGACACTCACGCCGTCGACCTGATCGCAGAGGTCATCAAGCGCGAGGAACCCGGCACCGTGACTATCGTGCCAACCGGCGCGCTGACCAACATTGGGCTGTTCGCACGCCGCTACCCGGAGCTCGTCTCCCGCGTGGCGGGTGTGACGCTGATGGGCGGTGGGCACCACACCGGCAACATGACCCCGTCCGCGGAGTTCAACATCCTCGCCGACCCGGAGGCCGCCGCGATCGTCTTCGACGCGGAATGGCCGGTCACGATGGTTGGTTTGGACGTCACCCACAAGGTGCTCGCGGTTCCGTCCCGCATGGCGCAGCTCAAGGCCGTGGGCACGGACGTCGCGCAGTTCATCGCGGAGCTCGTGGAGTTCTTCGGCGGCGCGTACATGAAGGAGCGCCGCTACCCGGGGCCGCCGATGCACGACCCGCTGGCCGTTGCGGCGGTGGCTGACCCGGAGGTGCTGCGCACCGTGGCGGCCCCGGTCGTCGTGGAGACCAAGGGCGAGTACACCCGCGGCATGACCGTGGTTGACCTGCGGCGCACCTGGGGCGCGCAGGATCAGACGGCTGAGCAGCCGGGCGATCCTTCCGCGCTGTGCCGCACGGATGATTACGCCTGCGCGGGCATGGATACCTATGGCGAGCACGTGGAGCCGGTGCGCCACCGCGTCGGCGTGGACGTGGACGTGGATCGCTTCTGGGATCTGCTGGTTGATGCGCTGACCCGCATCGGGGACACGGGCTTCCGCAGCTAGCGCGGGGAGCGGGGCGGGGGAGCGGGGCACCCCCACGCCCGCGCCTTCCCGCCCCCTCCCGCGCCCGGGAGCGAGCCCCCGCCCTTCACGTTTTGCAGAGTTTGATGTCGCTTTTGGGCGGATTTCCGGCAACAAACTCTGCAAAACACACAATCGGGGGCCAGGGCACGGGGAAATGGGCACACTCGAGGGGCCGGGCACCGCCAGCGGGGTCCAAGCAGGGGAACGGGGTCTGGCTCCCGCGCACGCCCCCCACCCGCGCGCACCGCCCGGCGCGGCCGGGGTTCCAGCGCACGCACCGCCCGGCGCGCACGTGCAGCCAACATCACAGGAAAAAGTGTGGACTCGCACGAATCGCCCACTTATCCTGCATATATGAACGCAACTACGCCCCGCTCAGGCGGGCCAAATAACCCCGCCGGCGCGGCCCCGGTCATCGACCCGGTGGATTCGCGCAAGGGCGGCCTGCCACTGCTCATGTTCGTGCTCATCACCGCGGCGGTGGCATTCCAGCTCAACGCCTCGATGCTCTCCCCGGTGCTGCGCACGATGGCCACGGAGCTCAACACCGATGAGTCCGCGGTGGGCCTGACCCAGACGGCCTTCTTCACCGGTGGCGCGATGTGCGGCCTGTTCCTCCCGCGCCTCTCGGACATTGTGGGACGCCGCCGCATCCTCGTCATCATGCTGGCCGTGATGTCCCTGGGTGGCCTGCTGGCCGCCCTCGCCCCGAATATCGGCGTGCTGATGCTGGCCCGCGCGCTGCAGGGCATTTCCGGCCCGACCATCCCGATGACGCTGATCATCCTGCGCAGCCAGGTTAAGGACGAGGTTCGCCTCGGCACGTTGATGGGCCTGATCGCCGCGATCAACGGTGGTGTTGCTGGTATCGACGTCCTGCTCTCCGGCTGGATGGCTGAGCACTGGGGATTCCGTTCCGTGTTCTGGCTGATCTTCGCCGTCGGTGCGGTCGCCACCGTGGTGGTCGCGATGTTCGCCCCGGAGTCCAAGCCTTCCGATAACGTCCGCATGGACTGGATCGGTGCGGCCGTCCTCGTCGTTTCCGTGCTGTCCATCACGCTGGCCGCGAATGAGGCCGGTAAGGGTGCGGCCGCGGACTGGCTGTACGTCATCGGCCTGGTGGCCGCTGGTCTGATCGTGTTTGCCATCTTCTGGCGCTGGGAGACCCGCCAGGAGAACACCGCTGGTGCGGCTCCGCTGGTTGCCCCGAAGTACCTGCGCCGCCGCGAGACCTGGGGTCTGCTGCTGACCACCGTCCTGACGATGACGGGTGTGTTCGCTGCCGTCAACGGTGTGGCACCGTCCTTGGCACAGAACGCGGAGGCTGGTTTCGGCATGCGCGCGACGATGGCGTCCCTGCTGCTGTTGACCCCGTACGCACTGATCGGTTGGGCGGTGGGCCCCTTCGCAGGTCGCCTGGCGCCGAAGGTGGGTTATGCGAACCTGCTGCGCCTCTCCAATATCGCGTCCATGCTGCTGCTGTTCCTGCTAGCTTTCGTGGGGACGCGCTCGAAGATCGTGCTGATCGTGGGCGTGATCCTGCTGGGCGTGACCTACGCAGGCATCGGCAATATCGTGCTGAACAACCTGGGTGTGGTGAACTCGCCGCAGGATAACCAGGGCTTCCTGCCGGGCATGAACTCCGCAGCCTTCAACCTGGGTGCGGGTATCTCCTTCGCGGTGCTGCCGGTGTTCCAGGTGGTGGGCTCCCCAGAGGGCTCGGATTCCGCCACGGGCTACACCACGGCCTTCCTGGTGGGTGGCATCATTCTGGGCCTGGCTGCGCTGACCAGCCTGTTTATCCCGAAGACGACCACGGCAGAGCAAGAAGCCGCAGCGCAGGAAAACGCCGCGGCTTAAGCACCCGAAAGGGTTCAACGGGGGAGCAGGGGGAGAGCGCGGGGGGCGCTCGCAGCGGGAGGTGCGGGCCCCGGAAGGCGTGGGGGCCTCCCGCCCGAGGCTAGCGCCAAGTTGCTCGGTCCCAAGTGAAAGTTGTCACGCTCCTTTTGCGCAGCAGTGACACTAAATCCAAGTTGATCTGAGCATCGGCGTACTGCGAAAAGGAGGATGGACGAAACTCACCATCGTAGAACCGCTGGTTCACGAGGGGGTTTATGAAGTCCGATGGATCCCGATCCCGTTTCGCCGGCGCATTTTCTCGGTCAGCAAAGAAGCTGATATTGCCTGGATCGAGGATAAACATGTATCGCTGGGCTGAAACCAACGCTCCTACCGGCAAGGACAAGTCCCAGACGGCAAAGAGCTCCCGAATGGGGAACCGACTGTCGCTGATCCTGGTGTTGACATGGAGATTCAACAGATCGTGGCCACGATATTCTTCAGTGGTGACATCGTTGATCTCCCACAGGCCCTTTTCCAGCCAGTAGACGTCTTGATTTCCAGTATCTGCAAATCCTAATGCCAATTCATGCTGCCGAAACCGATCGAACACGATCCAGGGGTCGAATGGCGCGTAGCCTTTTCTCAGCTCGGTTCTCAGGACGATGGAGATGAAACCGTTGACGGGGGTAAACACTCCCGCCTACTTCTCCCGCTCTTCCCGTGCCTTTTGAGCATAGGATTCCAGCGAAGTCCCCAGCAGCCCGAACTTCGCGAGCTTCACCGGGGCAGGCTGCTCCGCGAAGTAGGCCTGCAGCATCTTGCTGAACTTCTCGTACTTCTTCTCCGTGTACGGGTACCAGTTCGCTTCCAGGCCAGCGCCCTGGGAGCCGTCCTTATCCACGATCACGGACTTCGGGTTGCACCAGGCTCGCAGGCCATCGGCACCCTTGTGGCGGCCCATGCCGGAATCACCCACACCGCCAAACGGCAGCGCCGGGGTGGCCTCGGTGGCCATGACGTTGTTGATGGACACCCCGCCGGCGCGCAGCGCCCCGGCCACCCGGCGCGCCCGGTCGATGTCCGCGCTCCACACGGAACCGGTCAGCCCGAAGGGCGTGTCATTCGCCCGGTCGATGACCTCCCGCTCCGAGCTGAAGCTCAGCACCGGGATCACCGGCCCGAAGGTCTCCTCCGTCACCACCAGCGCGTCCTCCGGCACGTCGACCAGCAGAATCGGCGGGATCAGAGCAGATGAACCGTCCCAGTCCTGGCCGGTGAGCTGGCGGGCACCGCGGGCTAGTGCGTCCTGAACCTGCTCGTTGACCTGCTCGATCTGGAAGTCGACGGTCATGCGGCCCAGGTCGTTGTTGCGGGAATCCGTGTCCGCCTGCGTGAGCAGCCGGGCCTGCCGGACCAGCTCGGCGGTGAACTCCTCCTTGATGCTCTCGTGGACGTACAGCCGCTCCACCGAGGTGCAGGACTGGCCGGTCGCCGTCAGACCGCCGAAGAGTGCCCCTGCGGCGGTGCGGGGGATGTCGACGTCCTCGAAGACGATCATGGCGTCCTTGCCACCGAGCTCGAGCTCGACGGGGATGAGCATGTCGGAGCACTGCTTCATGATCTTCCGCCCGGTCGCGCAGGAACCGGTGAACATGACGAGGTCGGGGTGCTGGTCGATGACCTCCGCGCCCACAGCACCGTCGCCGTAGACCACCTGCACCCAGTTCGGGGCGATGGCGGCTTCCTCCAGGAGGGATTCGATCAGCCCTGCCAGTGGGGTGTGCTCGGAGGGCTTGTAGACGACCGCGTTGCCGGCAGCCAGCGCCGCCACGATCGGCACAATCGCCTGGAAGAAGGGGTAGTTCCAGGGCGAGATGATGAAGGCCACGCCGAGGGGTTCGTACCAGATCTCGGACTTCTTACCCATCATCGTCAGCGGGGTCTCGACCTTCTGCGGAGCCAGGACCTTCGCGGCGTTCTTTTCGTGCCAGCTGATAACGTCCAGCGCGCCGAACATCTCGGACATCAGGATGTCGCTGCGGGACTTGCCGGTTTCCTGCCACACGCGCTCGACGATCTCTTCGGTGCGGTTGACGATCACTCCGCGCAGGAGGCGGAGGTGTTCGAGGCGTTCCTCGACGCTCAGGGCGCGGATGGATTTCTGTGCTTCGCGTGCTCGTTCGACGACGCCCTCGACCTGGGCGTATTCGGATTCTGGGATCTGTGTTGCCATGGTGTGTGCTCCTTGTGGTTGCTGAGCGCGGGTTAGTCGCGTGGGTTCTGCGCGTCGGCGGCGGCGAGGGCGGCCTCGTAGGCCTCCTGGTTGATGGTGGTCTCGTAGCCGATGGCCTGGTGGATATTGGGCAGCTGGTTGGGGTTGGTGCCCCGGGCAAGCAGTGGGGAGTCGGTGAGTTCTTCGCCAAGGCGTACCCCGAGGTTGGAATAGTAGAGGCTGTGGACGACACCCTTGATACCAAGGTTGGCCATGCGCATCAGCCCGGCGAGTAGCTCGGGGAACTTGGCATTCGCGTTGGCCATTGCCACGATCAGGCGGACCAGGGGAGCGGGCGCGTAGGCGCAGACGGAGGCGAGGACGAGGAAGGCGGTGCGGTCGTCGTCGTACATGTAGGAGAGCATGCGGTCGATGCCGGCCGCGCATCCGGACTCGGAGAAGGACGGTAGTGCCCCGCCGCCGGAGGTCAGGGAACCGGACGCTGTCTTGCGGGCCGGGACGCCGGGAATGACGACGTCGCCGAGGCGCAGCAGGCCCTTCATCTGCGTGGCGGAGAGCAGCTCGGTGGAGCGGGGGTTGAGGTTATTGCTGTTCATGTCTGCTTTCTTCCTTCCTTAGCTCGCGGCGATGATCTGGTCGGCGGCCTTGAGGGACAGGGCGGCGATGGTGAGTGCGGGGTTGATGCCCGGCGCGTTCGGGAAGATCGAGGAGTCCGCGGCGAGGATGCGGTTGCTGCCGTAGAGGGTGAACTCGGGGGAGACCACGCCCTGCTTGGCGCTGGCGCCCATGCCGAGCCCGCCCATGAGGTGCAGACCGATGCCGAACTGGCCGTGGAGGATCTCCTCGGCACCGGTGGCGTTGAAGATATTGCGGATGGCGGCCATGCCGGCGTCGCGGCGGCGGGCGTCCTCCCGGTTGAGCTTCTTCTTGATCACCGGGTTGCCCTTGCGGTTGATGCTGATTTCGCCGGGGTTGGTGTCGCGCACGCAGACCTCGATGCAGCCCAGGCGTGGGAAGTCCTGCATGATCTCCGCGTGGCGGGCGCCGAAGCCGGGCAGCAGGAGGGCGATGTTGCCTGGGCCTGCGAAGACGTTCTCCAGCTTGAAGCCCTGGCGGCGGAAGCTCGGGTCGTCGGACTTGTAGTTCTGCAGGGGGCCGGCGAAGGCGCGGACGTCCTCGGCGTAGCGGCCCAGGTTCATGTACTGCGGGTGGGTGAAGAAGTTCTTACCCAGGCCCGGCAGCTGCTTGCCGTAGCCGCTGCGCAGCAGGAGGGCGGTGTTACCGATCGCCCCGGAGGCCAGCACGACGCGCCGGGCGGTGAAGGTGCGCTCCACGTGGGGTTCGAAGTAGGTGGGCTTGCCGAAGCCGCGGCGGCCCTTCGGGGTGGGGTCCGCGGGCACGCGGGTGGTAACGGTGACGCGGTCGGGGTGCTCGGTGATCGTGCGCGCTTCGGCGCAGTCGATGAGGTGGAAGCCGTGCTTTTCCGCTGCTGGTAGGGCGGTGATGGCGGTGGACTGCTTGGAGTCGATGCCGCAGCCGCTGAGGCATTCCACGCAGCAGTTGCCGTCCTCGAAGCGGCAGTCGGCCTCACCGCGGCGCAGTGGGGCGTAGCGGTAGCCGTTGGCGTCGAAGCCCTCGGCGAAGTTCTTGGCGTTACCGTTGCGCCACTCTTCGGGCACGTTCTTGAGGCTCATGTTTCCCTCGGCCCGATCGTAGTAGTCGGCGAGGTCGTCCTCGTTGAGCCAGGAGACGCCGGACTGGTCGCGCCAGGAGGAGAAGGCGACGTCGTCGAAGCGGTCCATGAGGGCCTGGTTGACGATGGACCCGCCGCCGACGGCCTTGGGGCGGAGTAGGCCGAGGCCGGCGTCGGTGGTCAGTTCCACGCCGCCGCCCCAGAACAGCTGGGAGCTGGAGTCGATCTCGGTGCGTGGGTAGGTGTGCCGGTCGTAGCGCTTGCCGGCTTCCAGGCCGAGGACGCTGAGGCCAGCGGCGGCGAGTTCGCGGGCGATGTTCAGCCCGGAGGTGCCGGCGCCGATGATGATGACGTCGTAGGTTTCTTGCGCCGCGGCGGTCGGGTCGATTCTTTCGGCGGTCGCGAGTGTGGTGCCTGCGGCGGGCGTGGTGGCGGCGGTCGCGGTGCCTGCCGTGCCCTGCGGTCCGGCGGTCGGGTTCTGTGGTGCGCGGGCAGCTGCCGCGCCGGTGCTGTGGTCCCCTCGGTTATTCGTCATGTTCGTTAGTTAACCCGACGAAACCCTTTGTGTATTCTATATCTGTGAAAAAGTTTTAAAGCTGCCCGCGGGGTGCAATTCTTCCCATCGCTGACGCAACTGTGACGCAGGCTACAATGCCAAGAATGAGCGCTGAGAACCCCACCCCGAAGAAGCAGACGGTCCTGCAGAAGATCCTGGGCTACCGCCCGGACTTTTTGATTGTGTTGATCGTGCTTGCGGTGATCGCGGCGGTGATCGTGCCGCTGCGGGGGCAGGGCGCGGAGATCGGCAACTGGGTGGTGACGATCGCCATCGCCTTCCTCTTCTTCCTCTACGGTGCGCGCCTGCATCCAAGGGAGGCGCTGGAGGGCCTGATGCACTGGCGGCTGCACCTACTGATCATCGCCTTCACCTTCGCGATCTTCCCGCTGGTTGGGGTGGTGCTGCGGCCGCTATCCGGGCTGATCGGGCAGGAGATGTACCTGGGCATCTTGTTCATGACGTTGGTGCCTTCCACGGTGCAGTCCTCGGTGGCGTTTACCTCGATCGCACGGGGCAATGTGGCTGCCTCGATTGTGGCGGCGAGTGCCTCCAGCCTGCTGGGTGTGGTGCTCACACCACTGCTGGTGCTGTTGTTGATGTCCACCGCGGAGGGTGGTTTCCATATCGACGCCAGCACCTTCTACAAGATCGGCCTGCAGCTGTTCTTGCCCTTTGTGGTGGGTCAGCTGTTGCGGCCGTGGGTGAAGGATTTCGCGGCCTCGAAGGCGACGAAGAAGGTGGACCAGATCTCCATCGGCCTGGTGGTGTATGTGTCCTTCTCTGAGGGGATCGTGGACGGGATCTGGTCGACGATCAGCTGGGTGAGCGTGGTCGGCCTGGTGCTGGGCTCGGTGGTGCTGGTGTACCTGATGCTCTCGGCCTCCTCGTTCGCGGCCCGGAAGCTGGGCTTTAATTATGAGGATCAGGTGGCGATCCAGTTCGCGGGCACGAAGAAGTCGCTGGCCTCGGGCCTGCCGATGGCTGCGGTGATGTTCGGCGGGGGAAGTTTGGGGATGATGATCCTGCCGCTGATGATCTTCCACCAGGTGCAGCTGATTATTTGTTCCTTCCGGGCCTCCAGTTATGCCGCGAAGTACGAGGAGGCCCCGGAGCGCGCCACGACCTGGTAGCGCCGGGCTCGCCTGACTGCGCTGGGCTTGCGGGGCTTGCCTTGCTGCGCCGGCCGGGACGCCGCTGGGAACACCGCCTCGCAGCAGCCCTAGCTGCGCTTGAAGTAGCCGATACGGGGCCGGAAGCCCTGCGGGTGCTTCAGCTGCGCGACGGCGTCCGCGATGATGAGGCGGAAGCGCGGCTTCATCGGGGGCAGTTGGGCCACGGAGAACCAGCCGACGTCGGTGGATTCTTCGTCGCCGACGATGGGTTCAGCGAGTGAATCGTAGTCGGGGAGTGTGGGGTCGAGGGGGTTGGCGTCCTTATCGGTGAGGACGCACCGCATCGCGGTATCCATGTATGCGGTCTGGTCCCCGTTGGGGTAGGTGACCTGGTCGGTAGCGCCGACGCCGACGAGGGCAGCGACGGTGACGTACAGGCCGGTTTCCTCTTTGACTTCACGGATAGCAGCGACGTGAGGTTCCTCGCCGGGGTCGACGATGCCGCAGACGGGCGTCCATTCGCCGTTGTCAGCGCGCTTGACGAGCAGGACTTTCGGGACTTCCCAGAGTGGGGCTTCGGGCGGGACTTCCTTGAGGACGATCGCGGTGATGCCGGGGAGCCACAGTGGGTCGTTGCCGATTTTTTCGCGCAGGTTGAGGATGAACTCGGGGGTTGCCATGCCTGCAGTGTAGCTGGGTGGGCGGTGCGGTTGGGCGCTTAAAAATGACACATGGCAGCAGATCAGCTTGGGCGGAAATTTATAACGCGCTGACCCGGCGGAGCATATTCGGGCTCATCCGGCCTGAAACTAGATCGTTTTCGCAGCTAGAGCTGACGCTAACCTTCGCTAGCCCTGCTGCGCGTCCCACCAGGCCCGCAGCTCCGCGATCGCCTCGTCCCGGCCCAGCGGCCCCCGATCCAGGCGCAGCTCCTTCAAAAACGCCCACGCCTGACCCACCTCCGGGCCCGGCTTCAAACCCAGGATCTCCATGATCTCGTTGCCATCCAGGTCCGGGCGCACCGCGGCGAGGTCCTCCTTCTCCTTGAGTTCCTCAATCCGCCGCTCGAGGTCGTCGTAATTACGGCGCAGGCGCGCCCCCTTGCGCTTATTACGGGTCGTGCAATCCGCCCGCACCAGCATGTGCAGCTTCGGCAGCAGATCACCCGCATCCGTCACATAACGGCGCACCGCCGAATCCGTCCACGCGCTATCCCCATAGCCATAGAAACGCATGTGCAGGAACACCAGCTGGGAAATATCCTTCACCAACTGCTTAGAAAACTTCAGCTTCCGCAGCCGGCGGCGCACCAACTTCGCGCCCACCACCTCGTGCTGGTGGAAGGTCACCTGGCCAGATTCCGTGAACGCCCGGGTGTCCGGCTTCCCGCAGTCGTGCAGCAGCGCGGCCCAGCGCAGCTCCAGGTCCGGGGCCACACCGTAGTTCTGCTCCTGCACCAGCGCATTACGCAGCACCGTCAGGGAATGCCAGTAGACATCCTTGTGCTGCTTGTGCTCGTCCTGAGTCATCCGCAGCCGCGGCAGCTCCGGGAGGACGAAATCCGCCAGGCCGGCCTCCACCATCAGGTCCAGGCCCTCCCACGGGGTCGTGCCGAGCAGCAGCTTATTCAGCTCCACGGCCACGCGCTCCACCGTGATCCGCTGGATCTGATCCGCCATCGTCGCCATGGCCTCAGCCACCCTGGGGGCGACCGCGAAACCCAGCTGAGAGACGAAACGGCAGGCCCGCAGCATGCGCAACGGATCGTCCCGGAAGCTCACCTCCGGGCTATCCGGCGTGTCCAGCACCCCGGCGGCCACATCAGCCAACCCACCTAGCGGGTCGCAGAACTCATGCTCCCCATCTGCGGAGAGCTTCAGCGCCATCGCGTTCGCGCGGAAGTCGCGGCGCACCAGATCGCCCTCCAGGGTGTCGCCGAAGGTGACCTCCGGGTTGCGGGACTGGCCGTCGTACTGATCCGCCCGGAACGTGGTGATCTCCACCTCCAGGCCACCGACCAGCGCGGACACGGTGCCGAATTCGATGCCCGTATCCCACACCGTCTCGGCCATCGGCTCCAGGATCCCCATCACCACATCCGGGCGAGCATCCGTGGTGAAATCCAGGTCGTGGCTGAGGCGTGCGAGCATCGCATCGCGCACCGAGCCGCCCACCAGGTAGAGCTCGTGGCCCGCCGCCTCGAAGGCCTTAGCTAGCCGACGCAGCGTGGCGTCATTGCGGCGCAGGGACTGCCACGCGGCCCCCAGCATCGCCGCTTCCTTGGCCTGCGTGCCCCCGGTTACCTCGGCAGCGCCCGCCCCAGCGCCAGCCCCAGCACCGGCCGCCGTCGCACCGGCTTCCGCGGCAGCGCCAGCCGTCGCGCCATCTGCAGTCTCATTCGCCCTCGTAGTCACGCGCAATACCTTACTTCATGGCCCAACACCCCAACACCGCGCCGGTCACCCACCCGGCAGCCACCACCGGCACGCCCAACCCCCCGCCAGCGGTTCCCCCAAGCCCCGGCCAAGCAGCTACTATAAACAGAATGAACACGAACGACAGCGCCACCACGAGCAGCGGTTCGCCCCGCAGCACGCGCCGCCGTTCGCAGCACGACGAACAGCCGCAGCGCGAAAACCAGCGCCGCCCCAAAAACGCCAAGAACGCGAAGAACAACCGCAAGGGCAAGGGCCGCGGCAACCAGCAGGGCCAGCAGGGCGAAAACAACCGCACCAGCACCCGCAACAACCGTGGCTCGAACCGCGGCAACCGCTCCGGGGCTGGCCGCAACAACCCGAAACGCACCGGCACCCGGCGCGCCAAGCAGGGCAAGCAGAACCGCACCCACCTGGAGCACTCCGACCTGCCACTCTCGGTGGAAACCTCCGCCGGCGGGCTTGTCCTCACCGGCCTGGCCGAAGCCGTGCGCCCCAATGGCAGCGTGGACATGTCCAAGATCTACGCCGCCCTCATCGGCCGCGTCGACCGCCGCGGGCGCCTCCTGTGGTCCATGCCCAAAGGCCACGTCGAAGAACACGAATCCCACCGCAGCACCGCCGAACGCGAAGTGTGGGAGGAAACCGGCATCGCCGGAACCGTCATCGACGAGCTCGGCACCATCGACTACTGGTTCGTCTCCGAGGGCACCCGCATCCACAAGACCGTCCACCACCACCTGCTGCGCTACGTGGACGGCGAGTTCAACGACGAAGACCCCGAGGTCACCGAAGTCACCTGGGTTCCCGTGAATAACCTGGTCGAACGCCTCGCCTACGCCGACGAGCGCCGCCTGGCCCGCCGCGCCCTCGACACGCTGCCGAACCACGCCCGCGCGGAAGCGGAAGCAGGCCGCGCCACCCCGCGTTAGGAGGGCTGCATGGCTGCCAAAATCCGCCCCGCCACCGCCCTCGCGCTCGGCTCCCTCCTCTGCGCCGGGTGGGTCACCGCCGTGCCCGGCCCATTCGCTGGCTCTGCGCTGCCCGCCGCCTCCGCACTGCCTGCAGCAAATGCACAGCCCGCCGCGGACGCCCAAACCCCCGATCAGAGCACCTTCCACCACGCGGAGGCCACGGACTGGGCCAACCCGAACGCCCGCTCCACCGACCCCAATCGGGGCATTAACCTGCAGGTTCGCAACATCAGCCCGCGCTTCCTCAGCCCCGAGGACACCGACCCGCAGACCTACACCCTGCGCATCCGCAACACCAGCCCCGGCACCATCCGGGGCCTCACGCTGAGCCTGAAAACCACCCCCGCCGCCGGCAGCCCCGCCCAGGTCCGCACCTCCCTGCTCTCCAACAGCGGCGAGTACCCACACAGCTCCCCGGCGCGCCCGCTGCAACGCAGTAACGGCGGTGAGGTTTCCCTGGGGCCGGGCGAAACCGCCGACGTGGACGTCCGCCTCTTCCGCGACCCTTCCTTTCAGGACGACGCCACCCCACACCCCGAGACCCCCACCGGCGAAACGGCGGGCCCAGCTGGGGCCTTGGCACCGATGAGCTTCGGGCTGCCGGACGCCACGCAGGCCGGAACCTACCCGCTGATGTTCACCCTCGGCGGCACGCCCGGGGCCGCTGATGGTGCCGATGGTGGGGGAGAGGCCGCTGGGGAACAGGCAGCGCAGGGAGCGGAACTGCTCGCGGTGACCCGCGCGACGGCCGTCGTCACCCCGGAAGAAGATAAGGAAGAAGGGGAGGGCAGTGGCACCTCCGGCACCCCGCTGACCTTCCTGTGGCCCATCGGTGGCGAAACGCACGCCACACCCGGCGCGGTCGGGGACGCCCCCGAGCCCGCCGAGCTCTACCTCAACGAGGACTCCCTCGGTGAGCAACTGAAGGAGGGCGGGCGGCTGCGCACCCTCCTGGACAGCTACCGCACCGCACTGGACGGCCCGCAGGGCACCAAGATCCGCGAGTCCAGCTGCCTGGCGATCGACCCCGACCTCCTGCAGACCGTGGAGCGCATGGCCGGCGGCTACCGCGTGGGCGGGCGTGTCCCAAAGCCCGTCGAGGAGCGCAAGCGGCTCCGCGACTCCTGGGGGGACATCTTCAACACCAAGGACCGCTCCGAACCCGGCGCCCACGATAAGGCCGCCGCGGCCTGGCTCAGCGACCTGCGCGACACCACCAAGGAGAGCTGCACCGTCGCGCTGCCCTACGGCGGGGCGGACATCAACACCACCGCCCAGGCGACCGGGCCCACCAACCCGGAGGCCGCGGCAGGGCAGGCCAATGGCGCCGCTGCCAGCGGGGATGCGGCCGGTGGTGCCGCTAGAGCAGATACCAGCGTGACCGAGGAATCCACCAGCGCGGCCTGGCTCAGCATGCACGCCCTCGGCCGGGGTGCCGCCACCATCCATGAGATCCTCGGCACCACCCCGGTGGCCAATATCGCCATCCCCAGCAGCGGCTACCTCACTCCCGAAGCCCTGCCGTACCTCGCCGCCGCGAAGGTGGACCCCGCCTCGGAGGGGGCCGACCTCTCCCGCCGCTTCGAGAACACCCTCAAGGGCCAGGCGCTCCTGCCCACCCTTGACCCCAAGGCACCGGTCACCGCGCTCGTCGCGAATAACACCGTGCTCACCCAGCAGCCCACCCAGACCCCCGAGGCTGCGGGGGAGGAGGCAGGGGACGGGGACGCGCACGACCCGGCCACCCAGCAGTCTGACCGGCAGTGGAACGAGCGCCTACTGAAGCTCAACGAGGCCGGCAGCCTCCGCGCGCTGCGCTACTCCGGCGACCTCGGCACCGTCCTGGCCGCCACCGGCGCCCACCCCGACACCACGGGCTACTCCAACCCCCAGTCCCGCTTCGACGCCAACGCGGACTCCGAGGCCACCCGCATGTCCAGCGCCCTGGCCGTGCTCCAGCAGGAACTCGCCAGCCCCGAGCCGATCCTCGCCGTCCCGCCGGGCCAGTGGGAGGTCAACGGGCAGGACGCCACCGCCCTCCTGGACTACATCGAACAGGCCTTCGCCACCGGGCAAGCCACCCCGGCCTCCCTCGCCAACGCGCTGCGCCCCCGCGGCCTGAAGAACTCCGAACTGGCACTCGGGGAGGTCACCCAGCCCTTCGCCGACCCCGGGAAACCCACCGAGGCCCTCGCGCCACAGCTGGCGACCCTGGCCGACCGCATCCGCAGCCTCACCCTGATGATGTCCAACTCCCGGCAGATCGCCCTGACCCGCGAACAATTCACCCGCCCGATCCTCGCCGATCTCGCGCGAGCCACCAGCAACCACGGCACCCGCAACCCCGCCGAGCAGGACGGGGCCAGCCAGCGCGCCGCCGCCCGCGTCGCCGGTGCGGCAGAGACCGCGGACACCCTGCGCAACTCGGTGACCCTGCTGCCACCCGGCAACGTCTTCACCCGAACCTCCGAAGCCGCACCGCTGATCGTCGCCGCCCAAAACGGCCTACCGCTGCCCGTGCCGGCGAAGATCCGCTACCGCGACACCCTCGACGAGCACGCCGGGCACCCCGCCACAATCCTGGAATCCGAGTCGCAGATGATCCCGGCGCGCGGCTCCCTCACCGTGCCCATCGACCTCGGCGCCGCCGACCGGCGCAGCGACCTCGATCTGTGGCTCGCCAGCCCCAACAACAAGCGAATCAGCGACTCCGTGCAGGTCAGCGTGCACTCCAGCCCCAATATCCCGCTGGATAAAATGATCCTCCTGCTCACCATCATCGCGGGCGCGGGCATCGGCGGGAAGCTCCTCCTGGACCGCAGGCGCCGCCGCACCCGCCGCCGCTAGGGCCGGGGCCAAACGCCATCACACACCGTGTAAAACCCATCACAGGCAGCGAAAACCCGCCCATAGAACGCGTTTCTAGTTAGGAAACGCACCCAATCTCGGCGAAGATGGATCCTGTGACTAACCCAGACGTTCCCGAGGATTCCGCTGACAGCGCAGGCCACGGCAGCACGCCACCGGCCAAACCGCCCGTAGGCCAGCGCGGCCGCTTCATCGAAGCCCGCCCGCCCGCGCTGGCCCCCCAGGCGCGCGAAGAAGCCGACGCCCCGGAAACAACGGACGACTACTCCTCACTGAGCGTCGCCCCCTCCCAGCACGGCCAGGAACCCGAAGACACCACCCCCGAGGCCCCAGCCGCCCCGGCCGTGGACTTCCGCCGGCCCGCCTCGGAGATCCACCTGGCCAACGAGCGCCACGCCTATGACCACTACGAGTTCGGCCTCGCCGGGGAACTCGGGCACTCCGCCGACCCCGGGGCCGACCCCGCGGGCCGCCAGTACCGCGCCAGCTCCCAGCCGACCCGCACACCCGCCCGAGCACTCGCCGGCGCTGGGGTCGGCGCCAGCAGCACCGCCGGGGCAGGCACCCGAACCGCAACCAACACAACGGCAGGCACCAACGCCCCCGAACACACCGCGACCCCCGCAGCCACCGCAACCACCGGCGGCGGTGACGTCCCACCGGAGGAAGAAACCCCAACGGACCGCACCGCCGCAGCCGCGGCGGAACAGGACAAGAACAACGAGCAACCCTCGGACGCCGACGTCGTCCGCACCGGCGGCTCCATGGCCATCGCGACCCTCCTGTCGCGCATCACCGGCTTCCTACGCACCGTCCTCATCGGCTCCGCGCTCGGTGCCGCAGTCGCCTCCGCGTTCAACACCGCGAACACCCTGCCGAACCTCATCACGGAGCTCGTCCTCGGCGCGGTGCTGACCTCCCTGGTCGTCCCCGTGCTCGTCCGAGCCGAGAAGGAAGACCCCGACCGCGGCGAAGCCTTCATCCGAAGACTGCTGACGATGACGTTCAGCATCACCGTCATCATCACCCTCCTCGCCGTTCTCGGCGCCCCCTGGCTGATCAGACTCACACTCGACCAAGACGGCCAGGTCAACGTGCAAATGGCGACAATGTTCGCCTACCTGGTACTCCCGCAGATCTTCTTCTACGCCATGTTCGCCGTGTTCATGGCCGTGTTGAACACCAAGGGAGTATTCAAACCCGGCGCGTGGGCGCCCGTGGTCAACAACCTCGTGACCATCACCGTCCTCGGCGGCTACCTGCTGCTGCCCGAGGACACGAAGCTCCAGCCCACCGACCACGTCACCATCAGCGACCCGCACGTGCTGCTGCTGGGGCTCGGCACCACCCTCGGCGTGGTCTTCCAGGCGCTCATCATGGTGCCCTACCTCCGCAAGGCGGGCATCAACCTGCGGCCGCTGTGGGGCGTGGACGAACGCCTGAAGAACTTCGCCGGCATGGGCGTGGCGATCGTGCTGTACGTGGCGATCTCCCAGGTCGGTTGGGCAATCAATAACCAGATCGCATCCAGCGCATCCGGGGACGCCCCGACGATCTACATGAACGCCTGGCAGCTGCTGCAGATGCCCTACGGCGTCATCGGCGTGACCCTGCTGACCGCCGTCATGCCGCGGCTCTCCCGCAACGCCGCCGACGGCGACGATAAGGCCGTGGTCCGCGACCTCACCGTCGCCACCCGACTGACGATGTTCGCGATGATCCCCATCATCGTGTTCATGACCGCATTCGGCGGGGTCATCGGGCCGGCACTGTTCGCCTACCGCTCCTTCTCCATGGAGACCGCGAGCGTGCTGGGCTGGACCGTCTCCTTCTCCGCCTTCACGCTCATCCCGTACTCCCTGGTGCTGCTGCACCTGCGCGTGTTCTACGCCCGCGAGGAGGTCTGGACCCCGACCTTCATCATCGCCGGCATCACGATCACCAAGATCGCCCTGGTCTCCATCGCGCCATTCATCGCCACCGAGCCGCGCCTCGTGGTGGTGCTGCTGGGTGCCGCCAACGGCTTCGGCTTCGTCACCGGCGCGATCATCGGCGTGCTGCTGCTGCGCCGCTCCCTGGGCAACCTCAACTCCCGCGAGGTCATGCACACCAGCCTCTGGGCCTTCGGGGCCTCGCTGGTCGGTGCGCTCGTCGCCTGGCTGGTGGACCTGGCTCTCACCAACACGATCATCACCCCCGGCCAGAACCCGGGCTTCCTGATCCGTCTGCTCATCACCGGCCCGGTGTTCCTCATCGCCACCGGCGTGGTCATGGCGCGCTCCAAGCTGCCCGAGGTTCTCACCGTCGGCTCCGCGCTCTCCCGCGTCCCCGGTATCGGCCGTTTCTTTTCCGGACGTCAAGCCGAGGAGGAACTGGGCTCCGCCGCAGAGCGCATGGTTCCCGCCCCGCTGGGCCCCGCAGAGGCCGCCCGCGAGGCTGCCGTGGCCAACTCCCTGTTGCCGCCCCTGCCGCCACTATCCGCAGGGCGCGTGCGCGGGCCACGCCTGGTGCCCGGCGCGCCGATCCTGGACGGGCGCTACCGCCTGCTCGCCGACCACGGTGGCTCCACCGCCGCCCGGTTCTGGCAGGCCCGGCGCACCGCCACCGGGGAAATGGTGGGTCTCACCATCCTCGACCCGCTGGCAGCCGTGCGCCAGGGCAAGCGCCCCGGCGAGTACGTGCCGAACCAGTCCCGACTGGTGATGCAGATCAAGCAGGACATGTCGCGGAAATCCCGGGCCATGATGGAGGCCCAGGAGGCCGCCCTCGCACACGCCCTTGAGAACGCCGACGACGGCGCCGAGGGCGAGGAGGCGAACCCGCTGGCCGGACTCGCGCAGATCCAGCAGGTCATCGACAGCCCCGGCAGCGTGGTCGTGGTGTCCGACTGGACCGACGGCTCCGCGCTCTCCGCAGTCGCGGACTCCAGCCCGGACCCGCTGGCCGTCGGCTTCGCCGTCGCCGACCTCACCGAGGCCGCCGCGGAGATGCACGACCACGGCCTGGCCCTGGGCGTGGACCACCGCGACCGCATCCGCATCAGCACCGCCGGGGGTGCCGTCCTCGCCTTCCCCGGCTACCTGCCGAATAACTCCTCCGCGCAGGACATGCAGGGCATCACCGCCGTCCTCGAGCTCCTGCTGGCCAACGTGCCGGTCTCGGAGATCCCGAAGGAACTCCTCGCCGAGTCGCTGGCCGCCAGCAACCTCAGCACCGAGCAGCGCTCCGCCGTCATCAGCGGCGGGGCGGCCAACCCTGCGGCCGCACGCAGCGAGGACACCGACGAGGACGCAGACGCAGACCGCGACGCAGACGACGACCGCGACGAGGGCGACGTCCCACCGAATCCGGCGGACCGCGACCCCCGCGAGCTGGCGACCAGGCTGCGCTACCTCACCTCCGGGGAGCTGGCCGTCAACCCGGACGAGGCGCCGACCCCGCAGGTGCAGAAGACCGGCTTCGGTGTTCGCCAGGCGCGCCTGCAGCACGTTGCGATCATCGGTGGCATCGCCATCGGCTCCGCCCTGCTGATCGCCGCGCTCGTCGCCAGCCTGCTCAGCGTTGTGGGTGGCGGACGGGAGGATTCGCCGCTATCCACGGACTCCATCCGCTCCGGCGCGGAGGGCATCATCAACCGCGAGCCGACGATCGTCCCGATCCGCAACGTCCGCGAATGGATGCCCACCGGCGCGAAGGGCACCCTCGACGCGCCGGAGGACGTCCAGCTCGTCACCGACGGGCGTGCGGCGACGAAGTGGCAGTCCGACTCCTACCTCAGCCCGCTGGGACGCACCCCGGAGGCGACGAAGGAGGGCATCGGCCTGCTCGTGGACCTGCCGACCGGCACCCGCATCCACGCGCTGCAGCTGGAGGGTCTGGCGCCCGGCATGAAGGTCGAGCTGCGCCGCGTCGACGCGGCCACCGCGCCGACCGACCCGGCGGCACCGAGCGGGGCGGCCATCCCGAACGAGGCGGGCGCCAAGGCCTCCGCCCAGCCGAGTGCTTCGGAGGAGCCGACTGCCTCGGAGACCGCACCGGAGGGCGAGGCGACGGCCACCGCGACCAGTGGAAACCAGTCCGCCAACCTGCGCAAGGTCCCGCTTTCCCTGGACGAGACCACCTCGCTGGGCACGGTGACTGCCACCGAGTCCACGATGAACGTGGAGTTCCACGGTGATGATGGGCAGGACGTCCTCGTGGGTCGCGGTGCGAACCAGAAGCTGCTGAAGGCCATGGCTTCGGCCAAGGCCAAAGAGGCGGCGAAGGCTGGCGGCGCTGATGAGGCTTCGGAGGGGGCCGAGTCTGAGGAGGAGCGGGCCGAGGATGCCGAGAAGAAGGAGCAGGGCACCAAGCCGATGAAGCAGCTGCTGATCTGGATCACCCAGCTGCCGGAGGCCGACGGCCGCGCCACCCTCGGCGAACTGCGCGTCATGGGCACCTGGCAGGGCCAGAACCGCGTGGACGAGACCAGCACCGCGCCAAGCAGTGCAGCGCGGGGGAGCGCTGGTCGTGGCAATGCTGCGAATGGAGCAGGCAGCCCCGCGGAGCCCGTAGCCGCCAGCCAGTAACGGCTGGTGGGGGAGCGGGACGTGGGAGCCCGGCGGGGGAGCCCGCCCGGTTGTCCGCGCCACCGGCTATCCACAGCGCGGCTCCCTGACCGGCTGAGCTGTCCACAGCTTTGAGCGCCCCGGCGCCATCGACATCACGATGGCCGGGGCGCTCATTAGTGTCTAAGCCACGATCCAGGCTCACCAGGGGGAAAGGGGAGGGGCCATGACGGCACCAGTCACCGACACACAACACACCAGCGCGCACCGCACCGACCGGGAGCTGCTCGCCGAGCACATCGCCGGCGACCCGCTCGCACTCCACACACTGCTGGCCCGCCACGAGGTCCGCATGCACTGGGCAGAACGCGCCGCCGGCGTCCCGGAGAGCGAACTGGCGGACGTCCACCAGGAAGCCGTCCTGAAAATCCACCGCCGCGCCGCCACCTTCCGCAACCGCTCCAGCGTCGTGACCTGGATGGTGACCATCGCGCACCGCACCGCCCTGAACTTCGTGACCGCCCAGCACCGGCGCGGGCACCGCCACCGCGAGGACATCAGTGACTGTGAACGCGACCTGCCGAGCTCGCACGCCACACCGAACCAGGAGCTCAGCGTTGACCTGCACAACGCGTTGGCCAGCATCCCGGTCCTGTTCCGGCAGACCGTCGTGCTGCGCGGGATGCTCGGCTACTCCATCTCCGAGATCTCCGCGATGCTCGATGTCGCGCCCGGCACCGTGAAATCCCGCTACTCGCGCGGGCGACGCTTGCTGCAGGACCACCTCGTGCTTGCCGACTATGCCGACCACCCCTGAGCTGGGAATATATCCCGTGTCTACTGGGTTAGATAAAGTGCGTTAAGAAAGCGAAACCCACATCAAAGAACACGAGCGAGGTCACATGTCTCAGCCCTTCCTGCAGGCCAACGTCGGAATCGGCGTGAACAAGGCGGGCGACGCCGCGGACGCGGCCACCCCAGCCGATACTCCCGATACCTCCGCCAGCTCGGGTGGCACCCACGACCCTGCGGAGAAGATCCACAACGTGATCATCGTGGGCTCCGGGCCAGCCGGCTACACCGCCGCGATCTACGCCGCCCGCGCCGAGCTCGAGCCGATCGTTTTCGAGGGCATGGACTTCGGCGGCCTGCTGATGCAGACCACCGAGGTGGAGAACTTCCCGGGCTTCGCCAAGGGCATCCAGGGCCCAGAGCTGATGGACGAAATGCGCAACCAGGCGGAGCGCTTCGGTGCCGACCTGCGCATGGAGGACGTCGAGAAGATGGACCTGACCGGCGAGATCAAGAAGGTCTGGGTAGACGGCGAGGAGTACCAGGCACGCGCCGTCATCCTCGCCACCGGTGCGGCACCGCGCTACCTGAACATCCCGGGCGAGCAGGAGATGATCGGCCGCGGCGTGTCCGCCTGCGCCACCTGCGACGGCTTCTTCTTCAAGGACCGCAAGATCGCCGTCGTCGGCGGCGGCGACTCCGCGATGGAGGAGGCGGACTTCCTCACCAAGTTCGGCGAGACCGTGACCCTCATCCACCGCCGCGACGAGTTCCGCGCCTCCAAGATCATGCAGGAGCGCGCCCGCCAGAACCCGAAGATCGAGTTCCTCATGAACTCCAAGGTCACCGCCGTCCACGGCGAGAGCGCAGTGACCTCCCTGACCGTCGAGGACACCGTCACCGGCGAAAGCCAGGAGATGGAATTCGACGCCCTCTTCGTCGCCATCGGCCACGACCCGCGCGTCAGCGTTTTCGAGGGGCAGGTGGAGCTGAAGGAGGACGGCTACGTCAAGGTTGACGAGCCAAGCACCGCCACCAGCCTGCCGGGCGTGTTCGCCGCCGGCGACCTCGTGGACTCCCACTACCAGCAGGCCATCACCGCAGCTGGCAGCGGCTGCCGCGCCGCCCTGGACGCGGAGCACTACCTGGCCGCACTGCCGGCCAACGAGGGCTAAAACTCCACGCCACAGCACACTGCTGGCCTCCCGAGCTTTTCCGGGATTCACGGTATCCTGGGACAAGGAAAACCCCGGTGGACCACCCAACCCCAAGGACCACCCAACCCCGGAAAGGCAGGGCCCGCATGTCGAACATCATCACGGTCACGCAGCAGACATTTAAGTCCACCGTTGTGGAGTCCGACCTGCCGGTACTCGTGGATTTCTGGGCCCAGTGGTGCCAGCCCTGCCTGCGCATGAACCCCAGCCTCGAAGAACTTGCCGAGGAGATGGACGGCCGCGCCGTCGTCGCGAAGGTCAACGTCGACGAAGAGCGCGCGCTCGCAGCGATGTTCCAGGTGATGTCCATCCCAGCCCTCATGGTCTTTAAGGACGGCAAGAAGGTCGCGGAATTCACCGGCCTGCAGCAGAAGGGCACCCTCGTCGAGAAGCTGGAATCCCTCGCCTAGACCGCGGGAAACCCTGGACCACCAGCAACTGTTCGGAAAGTAGGACGCAGCGAGCCGTGACGGATAAACAACACGCCGAGAACCACAGCCCCCGCGTGGGCCAGCAGAATGTGCTGCTCACCGTGGGCGATAAGAGCCCCCGGGTCGCGGAGGTGCGCAGCGCACTGGCCCGGCTCGGCATGCTCTCCGGCTACGGCGTCGAGCTCACGGCCTCCAATAACGAGCAGTGGTCCGAGGAAGAAGAGTTCTTCGACGCCCTCCTGGCAACCACCCTGCGGGCCTTCCAGCAGCAGCGCGGCATCATCGCCGACGGCGTGATCAACGAAACCACCCTGCGCGCCCTGCGCGAGGCCTCCTACAAGCTCGGCAACCGGGTGCTGAGCCTGCAGGACCCACAGTACGTCGGCGACGACGTCTCCGAACTCCAGTCCCAGCTCTATGACCTGGGCTTTTACACCGGTCGCGTGGACGGGCACTTCGGCCCGGACACCCACCAGGCCGTGACGCAGTACCAGTTCGAATACGGGCTGAACTCCGATGGCATGGTCGGCCCGGACACCCTCCGCGCGCTGTCCTACCTCGGCCGCCGCATCACCGGCGGCTCCCCGAACTCCATCCGCGAGAAGGAGATGATCCGCGCCGCGGGTCCGCAGCTCTCCGGCAAGCGCGTGGTCATCGACCCGGGCTGCGGTGGCGACGACCAGGGCACCGCCGTACAGGGGCCCTACGGCACGATCACCGAGCAGGAGATCCTCTGGGACCTCGCCAACCGCCTGGAGGGGCGCATGATCTCCGCGGGCATGGAGACGATCCTCTCCCGCAGCCGCACGGCGAACCCCAGCGATACGGAGCGCGCAGACCTGGCCAATGCCTTCGGGGCGGACCTGGTGATCTCCCTCCGCACGGATAGCTACCCGAACGAGCGCGCGAACGGTGTGGCCAGCTTCTACTTTGGCTCCGAGAACGGCTCGAGGTCCATGGTGGGCGAGAAGCTCTCGGGCTACATCCAGCGCGAGATCGCCGCCCGCACCGACCTGCTGAATTGCCGCACCCACGCCCGCACCTGGGACATCCTGCGGCTCACGAAGATGCCAACCGTGCAGGTCGTCCCCGGTTATCTGACGAACCCGGAGGACGCAGCAGCGCTGACCTCGCCGGAGGTGCGCGACATCATCGCGGAGGCCATCGTCGTCTCCGTGAAGCGCCTGTACCTGATGGACCAGGACAGCCACCGCACCGGGCAGTTCAGCTTCACGGAGCTGCTGCGCATCGAGCAGCAGTAGGGGAACGGGGCCTAGAAGGCCTCGCCCTCGTGGTCCAGGAAAAGGTTATACGAACCGGAGACCTCACGGCGGTAGCGCGGGTAGAGCTCGTGATCGTCCACGCGCTCGAACTCGGCCTCCTCAACCACGTCCATAGAGAGCATCGGGGCCACGCTGAGGGCGTCCTTCAGCAGGTTGCCCGTGTGCAGGGCCTCCGGTGTCTGCCAGCCGCGATAAGCCTCCGGCACGTAGCTGGGAGCGTTCTCGATCCGCAGGCTAGGGTCCAGGCTGGACCGGGAGCTCGCCGCGCTCGACGGGGAGGGGAAGGACGGGGTCCCGCTGTACTCCAGACCCGCATCGTGGGCCACCCCGCGGGCTTCTTCCTCCTGCTTGCGCAGGAGCTCGTCGAGGGCATCCTCGTCCCGGGCGAAGACCTCCACGGCGCTGAAACCGCGGCGGCCGGCCTCCACGAGCACCGTCTCGATCAGGCGGTGCTCCAGGTAGAGGCCCATGAAGGCGTCCTCAACGTACACATCGCTCAGGAGGAGCGCGTCGGAGGACACAGAGGAGGGGAGGCCCTCCACTCCCGGCAGGAAGCGCGTTGGAGCGAAGAAGACGGTCGCCGCTGGCTGTAGCTTGCGACCGGGCACGCCCGTCCCCACGAAGGCGGTGAAGCCACAGGTACCCCAGCTCATCAGCGTGCGCTGGATCCACAGCTGCTTGTCGAAGGCCGGGTCCTCGGTATGGGTCGGCCCATACAACGGGTCCCACGGCAGCGCCCAGAACGTGCTGAGTGCGGCATCCTCCGTGATTTGCTCCGCGTTATCAAAGCTCAGAGCGCGGATTTCAACCTCCACGGTCTCTCCCTCCCTGATGAGCTTAAGCCGGTCGGCTCAACTATCGCGTGATGATGTGTCTATACGGGCAAGCAACGCCGGAAAGCTCGTGGGCTCGGCCAGCGTGGGCCGGGTGTTGCTTCTGGGGCTTATTTTAGGACGACCGCCCGCCCCGTGAGGCAATTTAGGAAATCGGCCCAAAAAACTTGGATTGTTTCACGTGAAACAATCGCGGGCGCCGCTCGGCGGGTTGCGACGCTGATTGCCGCCCCGGAGCTCCGTCACGGCGGGCTACGACGGGCGCGCCAGCCTGGTTTAACTCACCGGGTGCCGTTGTCGGCTGCCGCCACTGGCGGCAGCCGCGGTGAGCCGCCTCTGACACCGAAACTACTGCTCGCCGCCGCCGAGGATCTCGATGATGCGGTCGAAGTCCTCCTGACCGCCGAACTCGACGACGATGCGGCCGCGCTTCTTGCCCATCTGGACGCTGACCTTGGTCTCCAGGGTGTCCGCGAAATCGTCCACCCAACTGTTGACGTAGTCCGGCAGGGGAGCAGGGGTGCGCTGCTTGCGCTCCTGCTTCTGCCCTTCGCCACGGTTCATCAGCGTGACCGCTTCTTCCGTGGCGCGGACGCTCAGGCCCTCGGCGACGATGCGGTCAGCCAGCTGTGCCTGCGCGTCCTCCCCGCCCTTGAGCCCCAACAGGGCACGGGCGTGGCCTGCACTGAGCACGCCTGCGCTCACGCGCCGCTGCACCGCGACGGGCAGCTGGAGCAGGCGAATCATGTTCGCGATCAGGGAGCGGGAGCGCCCGATGCGCTTGGCCAGCTGCTCCTGGGTCACGCCGAACTCCTCGAGCAGCTGCTGATAAGCGGCCGCCTCCTCAAGCGGGTTCAGCTGCACGCGGTGGATGTTCTCCAGCAGGGCATCGCGCAGCATCGCGTCGTCCTGCGTCTCACGGACGATGGCCGGGATCGTCTCCAGGCCAGCCTTCTTGGAGGCTCGGAGGCGTCGCTCACCCATGATGAGCTCATAGGGAGCAGGCGCTCCGCTGACCGGACGAACCACAATAGGCTGCATGAGCCCGAACTCCCGGATGGAGTGGACCAGCTCGTTGAGCTGCTCCTCATCGAAGACCGCACGCGGCTGCTTCGGGTTCGTCGTGATCGCGTCGAGGGGGAGTTCCTGATAGGTCGCGCCGAAGCTATCCGCATTGGGGGCGTCCGAGGTGCCGGACTCACCGTGAGGCTCAGCCGAGCTCTGCGGCGCGGTCGAACCCTGCGGTGCGAACGAGCTTGCGGTGCGGGACTGGGAACCGCTCTTCTTCGTGGCGCCGTCCTTCGAAGCGCCAGCCTTCGCAGCCTTCGAACCTGTGGCGCCCTTGGCATCCGAACCGGTGGCTCCACCCGACCCCGCGGAGGCGGATTTTTGGGCCTGGTCCCCGGTGTTCTCGCCCATACTGGAGGTTGGGCGATTAACGTCACTGTGACGAATATCCGCTCCGCCATTTCCAGACGCCGATCCGGTGCCGCCGCGCGCAGCATCGCCGGAATCCTGATCCGCGTTCCGGCGGGCCGCTGCACCGCCTGCGCC
>NZ_KV823473.1:66454-89335 GCF_001815965.1 Corynebacterium sp. HMSC22B11
CCGCCGCCGAGAATCACGTCGGCCGCGCCGTTGCCCAGACCCGGGCGGGATGGCCCGGTCGGGATCAGGCTCGCGAGACCGCGACCGAGTCCGCCGCGTCGGGTGGCCTCCCGGTCGGGGAGGGCCGCGGGCATCGCCGGCTTGCGGGCGGCGCCACGAGGCGCCTTTGCGCCACCCTGAGCGCTCGAAGCCTTCTTAGATGCCGAATCCTTCTTAGCCACGGTCTTTACCTTCAATCCAAAGTTGTGATGATGGGGGAGGCGGGGTCTGCCCGGAAATCGGGCATTGTTTCACGTGAAACATTCGAGGGTTTAGATGTTGTGCAGCTCCGGCGCGATGCCGATCGGGGCGGTCTCCTCGCTCGGGAGGTAGTCGCCACGCTTGGCGAACTCGACAGCGGCGTCAAAATAAGCCAGGGCGCCGCGCGAACCACCGTCGTACTGGAGAACGGTCTGGCCGTACCCCGGAGCCTCGGACACCTTGACGGACCGCGGGATGTGGTTATCCAGGACCACGGAGCCGAAGTGGTTCCGCACCTCGTCGGAGACCTGCTCGGAGAGCTTCGTGCGGCCGTCGTACATGGTCAGCAGGACGGCGCTGATGTGCAGGTTCTTGTTGAGGTTCTCGCGGATCATCGAGATGTTGTTGAGCAGCTGGCCCACGCCCTCGAGCGCGTAGTACTCGCACTGGATGGGGATGAGGACCTCATCCACCGCGGTCATCGCGTTGATGGTGAGCAGGCCAAGGGAGGGCGGGCAGTCGATAAACACGTAGTCGAAGCCCTGTTCGGCCAGGAAGTCATCGTTGATCGCATCGACCAGGCGGTATTCGCGGCGAACCATGGACACCAGCTCGATCTCAGAGCCGGCGAGGTCGATGGTGGCCGGGATCGTGTAGACGTTCTCGTTCACCGGGTTCTGCTGCATCACCTCGGCAGCGCTCATCTCGCCGATCAGCAGTTCGTAGCTGGAGGGGGTGCCCATCCGGTGCTCGGCGTCGAGAGCGGTGGAGGCGTTGCCCTGCGGGTCCAGGTCGATGACCAGAACCTTGAGGCCGTGCAGCCCCAGCGCCCAGGCGAGGTTCACCGTGGAGGTGGTCTTGCCCACCCCGCCCTTCTGGTTGGCGATCGTGATCTTCCGGGGCTTCTCCGGCTTCGGAAGTTTCAGGTTGTGGGCGTTCTGCATTTTGGCAGCCTGGCGCGCGGCCTGCGCGATCGGGGTGTCATCCCACTGCATTGGTGCCACTACCTTTCCTCCGTCCGTCGCGATCCTTGCGATCGCGGCAATGTTTCACGTGAAACAATTTCCTTTGAGGCGCTAGCTCTAGCGCGCCTTTTCCACAATGACGGCGAAGGTGGATTCCTCCAGCACGCCCTTGCCCAGCTCAACCACGGAGCGTTTCCCTCCGCCAACCTTATCAATCTGGGCCTTATCCCGCTCCAGCTCTTCAGCCACGGAACTGCCCTTCAAAGCGCGCATCTGGCCACCCACACGGGCCAGGGGAAGGGACCACTGGCACAGGCGACCAAGTGGAGCGACGGCCCGGGAAGTCACGACGTCCGCGCCAGCAAGCTTCCGGACGATCGCCTTTTCTTCCGCACGTCCACGGTGGACTTCGACGTTGTCCAGGCCAAGGTCCTCAACGACCTCTTCCAGGAACTTCGTGCGGCGCAGCAGCGGCTCCAGCAGCTGAACCTTCACGTTGGGACGTGCGATGGCCAGCGGAATGCCTGGGAGGCCCGCACCAGAACCGACGTCGATGACCCGCTCGCCGTCCTCGATGATCTCAGCGAGGACGGCAGAGTTCATGATGTGGCGATCCCAGATGCGCGGCAACTCGCGGGGGCCGATGAGGCCACGCTGGATGCCGGCGGTCTCAAGCCACTGGGCGTACCGCTCGGCCAGGGAAGCGCGGTCGCCAAAGACCTCAGCCAGGTTCTCCGGGCGCAGCCCATCGACCTGCAGCTCGCCCCCGTGGTTATCCGACGTCAGGGACGTGATCTGCTGCTCACCGGTAGAGCCGCCGGCAGCCGCGGCACCCTTATTGGAGTCCGCAGCGGCCGGGTTGGGGGACTGGTTTTTCGAAGCGTCAGAATCACGATGTTTCACGTGAAACATTCTAGTGGCTTTCGACGACAACCCAACTCCCTCCCAGAACGGGTGGGGAAGAGAACCACGGGAGGGTGGCGACGTCCTGAAAAGGGCAAAGAAAAAGCGCCACACGGCGAACCGTGCGGCGCTAGGGGCGGAAGGCCGGAGCTACTTCTTCCGCTTCTTATTGTTCTGCGGCTTCGCGCCCGGCTTCGGGGCGGAGGTGCGGCGAGCCTCGAGCTTCGCCTGGCGCTCCTCCTCCTCTTCCTTATCCATGATGCCGAACAGGATGCGCTGCTGGACGAAGGTCCACAGACCGTTGGTGAACATGTACAGAGCCAGACCAACCTGCCAGAGGAAACCACCGGCCAGGATCAGCAGCGGCATGAACCACAGCATGATGCGCTGCATCATGTCCATCTGCATCTGCATCTGCTGGGCCTTCAGGTCATCAGCCGCCGGCTTCGGGTTATTCGCCTGACGCTTCTTGTTGCGATTCAGGGACAGGCGAGCGGTGAAGTGCATGATCACCGCAGCGCCCAGCATCAGCGGCAGGACCACGGCGATGATGTTCGCCTTCGTGAAGTCCGGGGCGATGCCTGCCGGGGAGAAGGCGCCGTAACCGGAAGGGTCCATGGAGATGTAGGAGGACAGTGGCGCACCGAACAGGCGGGCGTCGAGGAAGGACTGCACCTCTTCCACGCCGAAGACGTAGTTCGGGGTGTTACGGGTCTCCTCGATGCTCATGCCGAGCTGCCCAGTGCCCGTGCCGGTGCGGTTGAAGGAACGCAGCACGTGGAACAGGCCAATGAAGATCGGCATCTGAACCAGCATCGGGAGGCAGGCCGCCATCGGGCGGACACCCATCTCCTGCTGCGCCTTGCGCACCTCAACCATCAGCTTCTGCTGATCATTGGCGTACTTGCGCTGGAGTTCCTTCATCTTCGGCTGGAACTCCTGCATCTTGCGCGAGGAGCGGAGCTGGTTAGCGGTGGGCTTGACCAGCAGGATACGGATGGTCACCACGAGGAAGACGATGGAAAGCGCCCACGTGATGCCCGCGGCCGGGTCGAGCACATAGCCAAACACTTTGTGCCAGAACCACAGGACCGCTGAAATCGGGTAATAAATAAAATTCAGCACGTCTGGAGGGATCCTCTACTTTTCGGACGTCTCAAAATCTTGCGGAGTCTCTTCAGGCTTGGGCTTAGCCCTGCGCTTGCGGGGCGGAACGGGGTCCCACCCGCCCGGATGCCAAGGGGCACAGCGCAACAGCCGACCTATTGACAGTAACAGCCCCTTGAGCAGACCATGCCTTTCCAACGCCGTGAGAGCGTAATTACTGCAGGTCGGCTCGAAGCGGCATGATGGTCCCATTTTAAGGGGCGAAAGGAAATCCTGATAGGCCAGCACTGCTCGGCGAGCCAGGGCGGCACGGCCAGTGACGCGGCGGCCGGTGGTGCGGGGGTCGGGACTAGGTCTACCGCAGGGCTCGGCTAAAGGCTGCGCACCGGGCTCGGCACAGTGCTGCGTACCGGGCTGAGCACTGCGCTCACTAGGCTTAGCGCCACACTCAGCGGCAGAGCCGGGAGAGGCAGCGTCGCACATCGGACTCCAACTCCTTACTGCTAGCCTTCGCGCTGACGGGAAGGGCGCGCACCACCACAAAGCTGGTCTCCTGCAGCTGCGGGGACGCCGCGGTGGCGTCGTCGTCGATGATGGTGGCCAGGACGGCGCGCAACTTGCGGGAGACAGCGTGGCGGACCACGGCGTTGCCGACCGCCTTGGAGACGATGAGGCCCGCGCGCGGTCCGCCGGTCAGCTCCAGCGGGGCGTCGGGGCCTGGCTCCGGGGTCCAGAGGTGGACGACGACGGTGCGGCTACCCTTGCGCGCACCTTTCTTCACCACGGTGCTAAACAGCGCGGAGGAGCGGAGACGGTGTTCCGGTGCCAGCATGGGCGGCTCCTTCGTGGTCGGGTGGGTGCACGCGGGACTGAAACCAGATTGCCCCGCATAAGGGTGAAATTACAGCAAAAACGGCGCCCACCGAGTGGCAGGCGCCGGAGCTTCCCACGTGGTGGGAGAGTGTGCGGCCAGGCTGGCCGCCCGCTCGATTAAGCGGTCAGGGACTTGCGGCCCTTACGACGACGTGCGGACACGATCGCGCGACCTGCGCGGGTGCGCATGCGGGTGCGGAAGCCGTGCACGCGTGCGCGACGGCGGTTATTAGGCTGGTAAGTACGCTTCGACACGGTACTTCACTCCTTAAAACTACGCGCGGAGGCGAAGCGCTGCGGCACCGTAATTGGGCGATGGCAGGGAGTGTTCCCTGCCACTGCGCCCGTGCGGTGCGCTGTACGCCACGCTGTCCACGCCGGTGGACTTGTGGTTGCCAGGGCTTCGGCGCCACGTGTGGAATGTGGGCGACGCAAAGCATCCGGCCAAAACGGCATCCGATACAAGGTCGGCTGTTGCCATAGACCGTTTAAGAATACTCAGCGGGGGAGCCGAAAACCAAATCTTCGCAGGATGACAGGCGTGTCATTTAAATCGCGGCCCGTGGAAAACTCCGCGCAATGCTGCGCTTTTGTGGATTGATCATCACACACGGTGGAATGTCAATCCACACAGCTTGTGGATAACTTCTCCACCCCCGAAGGTTAAAGCACTGGTTTAGGGTTCGTTTGCGCAGGTCAACAGTATTTTCCTTGAAAATTAGAAGTTATCCACAGGAGCGGGGTAAATTGGGGACAACTCAATCAACAAGTTATCCACAGGTGTGGACAGCTCTGTGGAAGCCCAGAACACACGCCAAATCCGGCTGTGGGCAAAAATGTGGGTTCAGTGTGAACTCACGTGTAAATTGAAATGTCCTTAACGGTTACCCCCGACCCCGGAAGAGAAGAAAAAGGCTCGCGCATGACACACGCCCCAGATCCCGCGGATCCCACAAAATTCGCCACCATCTGGCACGGCCTCGTCGACGCGTGGATCGAGGGCGACGGCACCCAGTTTCCGCCGCTCTCCGCCTCCTCCCGCAGCGTGCTGCGGCAGATCCAGCCCGTCCTCTTCATCAACGGGATCGCCGTGATGACCACGCCAAACGAGTGGTCCAAGGGGGTCGTGGAGGGCGCGCTCGCCGAGCCGATCGAAAAGGTCCTCGGGGACATCCTGCAATCCCCGGTCACCCTCAGCCTCTCCATCCGGGAGGCCGAGCCGGAGGACGCAACCCCGCCGGCCAGCGCCAACACCGCTGGTAACGCTGCCGAACAACAGGCGCCAGTCGCCAACTCCGCAGCACACACCCCGGCACCATCCACCCCAGCTGCTCACTCGACAACAGCGCCCGCGCCGGCAACCCCCACAGCAACAGAGGCCCGAGCAACACAATCCACGGCGCCATCCCAGCCCTCCGCACCCGCGGAATCCCCACAGCACGACCCGAAGCAGGACGAGCACACCCGCATCCTCGCCGCCGAGCGCCTGGCCCAGCAGCACCAGGGCGCCAACCAGCCAGAATCCCGCAACGAGGCCTTCGTGCCGGCCGAGGCGTCGTCGTCCCCAACCGCGGACACAGACGAGGGCGACCGGGACTCGGACACCCTGCTGAACAAGAAGTACACCTTCGAAAGCTTCGTCATCGGCGGCTCCAACCAGTTCGCGCACGCCGCCTGTCGCGCCGTCGCCGAAGCCCCAGCTCGCGCCTATAATCCGCTGTTCATCTGGGGCGAATCCGGCCTCGGCAAAACCCACCTGCTGCACGCCATCGGCCACTATGCCAAGGAGCTGCAGCCGGACATGCGCGTGCGCTACGTCTCGAGCGAAGAGCTGACCAACGACTTCATTAACTCCATCGCCAACGACCGCCGCGAGGAGTTCAAGCGCGAATACCGCAACCTGGACATGCTGATTGTGGACGATATCCAGTTCCTGCAGGGCAAGGAGTCCACGCAGGAGGAGTTCTTCCACACCTTCAACGCGCTGCACCAGGCGAATAAGCAGATCGTGCTCTCCTCCGACCGTCCGCCGCGCCAGCTGACCACGCTCGAGGACCGCCTGCGCACGCGTTTCGAAGGCGGGTTGATTACGGACGTCCAAACCCCCGACCTGGAAACCCGCATGGCGATTCTGTCCCGCAAGGCGGCCGCGGAGGGCACCACGCTGCCGGAGGATGTGCTCGAGCTGATCGCGAGCCGGTACGAGACCTCCATCCGCGAGCTGGAGGGCGCGCTGATCCGCGTGACGGCCTATTGCTCCCTGGGTAAGGAGCCGATCACGAAGCAGGCGGCGGAGATCGCGCTGCGGGACATCATGCCTGTTGACGATGTGCAGATGACCCCGCAGGTCATCATCGACGTGGTCTCCTCTTACTTCGACCTGACCGTCGATGAGCTGGTGGGGAAGGGGCGCACGAAGCGTTTCGTGCAGGCGCGCCAGATCGCGATGTATCTGTGCCGTGAGCTGACGGATCTTTCGCTGCCGAAGTTGGGGCAGGCCTTTGGCGGCCGCGACCACACGACGGTCATGCACGCGGAGCGGCGCATTCGGGAGCAGCTCACCGAGGATCGGGTCACCTTTAACGAGGTCCAGGAGCTGACGCAGCGCGCGAAGGCCGCGGCGCGGGGTTAGTCCTTCTTTCTCGAGCTTTCTTCGTGGACGTCCGCAGGGTTCGGGACGTTAACGCGCCCGTCGGGGTTACTGCGGGCGGTTCTTGGGGTGGGGCCTTCAATTTTGGGACGTCCGCGCGGGGCGGGGGAGCCGGATTCTTGGATTTTTGCGGCTGGCACACCGCGTTGTGCTTGGGGGGCGGAAACGCAAATTCTTGGGGGTAAGGCCGGGGGCTCGGGGGATTCTCGTCCACAGTTGTGCACAGTTATCCACAGCATTCGGTGGATAACTCACCCGGAATGTGGATAAAAATAGGTCCTTGACCATGATTTTCGGGAGTTATCCACATGTCCACAGGGTTTTCCACAAGCGTAATTACAAGTTTGTGTTTCCGGGTGGATCAAGTTGAGGTTCAAGGTTGAAGCTCGTGACCTGGGGTTTCTGTGGATAACTACCCAGATCTTGGGAAACCGCAGGTGGATGGGCTGTGGATAACTCGCGAATGACAAAAGTTATCCACAATTGGGCACAGTTATCCACAGAGTCGTCCACCCGAACCCCACACCCCGATTCGGCCCCCGGCGTGGGTAAATGACATGTTTTCCACAGTTTTCACACCCCCTACTAACACTGCTGAACTTCCCAATTGGCAAAGAGAGAAGAAATTGGTGGTGTGCATAGTCCCGGTCTGCCAGGCGTTGCCGTGCCAAGCCTCGAAGGGGAGCGAATAACAAGCAAAGGCAACTTTCTTCGGCCGTGTCCGGTGCGTCGGCTAGTCTTGAGACTCGAAGAAAAAGACAAAGTTTTGAAGCACGTTCAAGGCGATGAACGTTGACCGGAGGGACAGCTCAGCATGGAGCAAGAAAATGTGAGTTTCTCGGTTGCGAAGGATGATTTCGCATCTGCACTGGCATGGGTCGCCCGTGCGCTGCCCACGAAGCCAACCCAGCCGATCCTGCGTGGCGTGATGATCCTCGCGGATGACGATGGCCTGGAGCTGTCGGGCTTCGACCGGGAAGTCTCCACCCGCGTGCGCGTGAATGCCAATGTTGATGAGCCAGGCCGCATCCTCGTGGCCGGTAAGTTGGCATCCGACATCGTCGGCGCACTTCCGGGCAAGGAAATCACCATGGAGTACTCCGGCTCCACGGTCCTGGTCCGCAGCAGCAGCTCCCGCTTCGAACTTCCCGCGATGACCATCGAGGATTACCCAGTCCTGCCGGACATGCCGGCCGTGACCGGCACCATCGACCCGAATCTCTTCACCGAGGCCATCAGCCAGGTCGCCATCGCCGCGGGTAAGGATGACACCCTCCCGATGCTCACCGGTATCCGCATGGAGATCGAGGGCGAAAATGTGGTTCTTGCAGCAACCGACCGCTTCCGTCTGGCTGTTCGTAGCTTCCAGTGGAACCCGGCTGCGGCTGATGCCACCGCTGAGCTGCTGATCCCGGCCCGCACGCTGGCGGATACTGCCCGCACCCTGGATCACAGCCTCAACGACCCGATCGAGATCGCCATTGGTTCGGGGGAGGACATCGGTGCGGACGGCCTGCTCGGCATCGTCACAGATGCCCGCCGCACGACCACCCGACTGCTGGATGCGGACTTCCCGAAGTTCCGCCCGCTGCTGCCGGCCCGCCACAACGCGATGGCCTCCGTGGAGATCGCCCCGCTGCAGGATGCGATCCGTCGTGTCTCCCTGGTCGCGGAGCGTAATTCCCAGATCCGGATGCACTTCGAGGAGTCCACGCTGACGCTGTCCGCCGGCGGCTCCGATGTGGGTCAGGCTGAGGAAGTCCTGAACTGCGCCTACCACGGCGAGCCGCTGACCATCGCCTTCAACCCGGCGTACCTCAAGGACGGTCTGAGCGCGATCCACACCGAGCGCGTGGTCTTCGGATTCACCCAGCCCTCCCGCCCTGCGATCCTCATCCCTGCCCCGGCCGAGCTGCCGGAGGCCGAGGAGGACGGCACCTTCCCGGACCCGGAGACCAACTTCAAGTACCTGCTCATGCCGGTGCGCCTGCCGGGCTAAAGCCGGCGCGAACCCTCGGCATAGAGTGGAATCATGTTTGTCCGCAGCCTAGAACTCCACGACTTCCGGTCGTGGCGGGAACTCTCGCTGCAGCTGGACCCGGGTGTCACGGTGTTCTCCGGGCCCAACGGGCACGGCAAGACCAACATCGTCGAGGCCCTGGGCTACCTGGCCCACCTGGGCTCCCACCGGGTGAACACCGATTCCGCGCTGGTTCGGGAGGGCCAGCAGATCGCCCGGGTCTCTGCCACGGCGGTGAACCACAACCGCGAGCTCACCGCCCACATCGCGATCCGTGGCCACGGATCCAACCGTGCCCACATCAACCGAACTCAGCTGGCCACCACCAGCGAGCTGCTGGGCATCGTCCGCACCACGCTGTTCTCCCCGGAGGACCTCGCCCTGGTGCGCGGCGAACCGGAGCAGCGCCGCAAGTTCCTCGACGAGATCATGGTCGCCCGCTACCCGCGGCTCGCGGCGGTGAAGGCGGATTATGATAAGTCCCTCCGCCAGCGCAACGCTCTGCTGCGCAATAACGCCTACGCGCTGCGCATCGCCCCCGAGAACGACACGGAGCGCCTCTCAGCACTTGCCACCCTGGACGTGTGGGACGCCCAGCTGGCCGCGTTGGGCGGGCAGATCATGTCCGCCCGGGTGCAGATCGTTCACGACCTCGCACCACACGTCGCGCAGACCTACGCCAGGCTCGCCCCGGAGTCCCGGCCCGCGCACATGGCGTATACCTCGACCGTGGACGCGGACCTGGCCCAGGTGGGTGTGCTGCTGGGTGAGGCGGAGCTCGAACGCGACCCGGCTGCCGAGCTGGCGCTGCTCTCCCCGGAGGTCGCGGAGGCCACGTTGCTGCAGGCCTACGCCCGCAAGCGCACCCAGGAGGTGGACCGCGGCACCACGCTGATCGGCCCGCACCGCGACGACCTCGTGCTCATGCTGGGTGCCCAGCCCGCCAAGGGTTTCGCCTCCCACGGGGAATCCTGGTCTTTCGCCCTGGCGCTGCGGCTCGGCGCGTTCTTCATGCAGCGCGAGGATGGCGTGGAACCGGTGGTCATCTTGGATGACGTTTTCGCGGAGTTGGATTCCTCCCGACGTCAACAGCTCGTCGGGCTGCTCACCGAAGCCGAGCAGGTGCTCATCACCGCGGCCGTGGGTGAAGATATTCCGGCTGAGCTGCGGGATATCGCCACATTCCATGATGTTCGCGCGGTGCATGTCACCGAGGAGGGCCAGCAGCGGCGGATCTCCGTGATCGACGAGACCATCCCCCGCGATAGCGTCCCGGAGCAGGCTGCCGACGAGGGTGAGCAGGCGTGACGGAACACCAGCCACGCGAGCAGCAGCCGCGTGAGAATCCCAACCGCGAGGAGCAGTTCCTCGACCCCGTCGCCCAAGCACTGGAAGCCATCAAAAAAGCCGGCGGCAAGCCCGCGACCGGCAAGAACGCCGACCTGCCCCGCATGGCGCGCAGGAATGGCTGGAACCGGGGCCGCCGCGGCACGCTCGCGGAACCTGCCGCGGACTCCGGCAACACCGGCAACACAGCGCGCACCAGCTCTGGCGTCCAACGCATCAAAACCCGCATGGACGGCCGCGCCGACCGCAGCTACCGCGACCCCGGCAGCTTCGCCGCCCTGCTCAGCCGCGAAATCCGGCGCCAGGGCTGGGAAGAAAACGTCGGCGTCCGCCGCCTCATGCAGGACTGGGAACACCTCGTCGGTCCAAAGATCGCCGCACACACCCGGCCGGTGAAATTCGACGAGAAAAACAAGTTCCTCCACGTCCAGAGCGACTCCACACCCTGGGCAACCCAACTCCGCCTCATCCAGGCGACCATCCTGAAGAAAATCGCCCAGGAGCTGGGGCCGGACGTCGTCGTCGAACTAAAGATCCACAACCCGGACTACGGGCCGCGACAGACCGGCCGCCTCCGCGTCCAGGGGCGGGGCAAACGCGACGATTACGGCTGAGCGCCACGGTCCGCCACGCAGCTCGCCCGGGCAGCCAGAAACTGTATTTTCGCAGGAAAAGCCGGTAGACTGGTGGAGTTAATTAGTGGCACACGAAGGAGTTTTACCCACCGTGGGTGCACCAGAACCGCAGAACACGCCAGCTCCGCACGAGCACAAGCCGGGTGACTACGACGCATCGTCGATCACCATCCTCGAGGGCCTCGAGGCAGTCCGGAAGCGCCCGGGCATGTACATCGGCTCCACGGGAGAGCGTGGCCTCCACCACCTCATCTGGGAGGTCGTGGACAACTCCGTGGACGAGGCGATGGCGGGCTACGCCAAGAAGGTCTCCGTCACGCTGAAGGAGGACGGCTCCGTCGAGGTTTCCGACGACGGCCGTGGCATCCCGGTGGAGATGCACCCTTCCGGCGCCCCGACCGTGCAGGTCGTCATGACGCAGCTGCACGCCGGCGGTAAGTTCGACTCCGATTCTTACGCAGTCTCCGGTGGTCTGCACGGTGTTGGTATTTCCGTGGTCAACGCCCTGTCCACCCGCGTGGAAACCCGCATCGTTCGCGATGGCTTCGAGTGGTACCAGGAGTTCGTCAACGCGGTGCCGCAGGAGCTCGTGCAGGGCAAGAAGAAGCGCGGTTCCGGCACCACCCAGCGGTTCTGGCCGGACCCGGAGATTTTCGAGACCGTGGAGTTCAACTTCGACACGGTCGCCAAGCGCCTGCAGGAAATGGCATTCCTGAATAAGGGCCTGACCATCACCCTCACCGACGAGCGCCCGCAGGCCATCGAGGCCGAGGAGCCGGAGGAGGGGCTCGAGGACCTCACCGAGCAGGCTGAGGCCCCGAAGTCCGCTGAGGAGCGCCAGGCGGAGGAAGAGGCCAAAAAGAAGAAGGGCCCGCGCACCAAGACGTACCACTACCCGGAGGGTCTGAAGGACTACGTCGCGTTCATCAACCGCAAGAAGCAGCCGATCCACCCGACGATCGTCAGCTTCGACGCCAAGGGCGAGGACCACGAGGTCGAGGTCGCGCTGCAGTGGAACGACGGCTACCAGCAGTCCGTCCATACCTTCGCGAACACGATCAACACCTTCGAGGGCGGTACCCACGAGGAGGGCTTCCGCGCCGCGATGACCTCCCTGATCAACCGTTACGCGCGTGATCAGAAGCTGCTGAAGGAGAAGGAGTCCAACCTCACCGGCGACGACGTCCGTGAGGGTCTGGCTGCCGTCATTTCCGTCCGCGTCGGTGACCCGCAGTTCGAGGGCCAGACGAAGACGAAGCTGGGCAACACCGAGATCCGCGGTTTCGTGCAGCGCGCGATCAATGAACACCTTTCCGACTGGCTGGATGCCAACCCGGCTGAGGCTAAGGTCATCGTGCAGAAGGCTGTGGCCTCCGCGCACGCTCGCCAGGCGGCTCGCAAGGCCCGTGACCTGGTGCGCCGCAAGTCCGCCTCCGATATGGGCGGGCTGCCAGGCAAGCTGGCCGACTGCCGTTCCAAGGACCCGATCAAGTCCGAGCTCTACGTGGTGGAGGGTGACTCCGCAGGTGGTTCCGCGAAGTCCGGCCGCGACTCGATGTACCAGGCCATCCTGCCGCTGCGCGGTAAGATCCTGAACGTCGAGAAGGCCCGCATGGACCGCGTGCTGAAGAACGCCGAGGTGCAGGCGATCATCACCGCGCTGGGCACCGGCATTCACGATGAGTTCGACATCAACAAGCTGCGCTATCACAAGATCGTGCTGATGGCCGACGCCGATGTGGACGGCCAGCACATCGCAACGCTGCTGCTCACGCTGCTGTTCCGTCTGATGCGTCCGCTCGTCGAGGGTGGCTACGTGTATCTGGCCCAGCCGCCGCTGTACAAGCTGAAGTGGAGCAAGGGCGAGCCGGGCTACGCGTTCTCCGACCGGGAGCGCGATGAGCAGCTGGAGAAGGGCCTGGCAGAGGGCCGCAAGATCGATACGGATGATGGTATCCAGCGCTACAAGGGTCTCGGCGAGATGAACCCGAAGGAGCTGTGGGAGACCACGATGGATCCCACCACCCGGACGCTGCGCCAGGTGTCCCTGGAGGACGCGGAGGCTGCTGACGAGCTGTTCAGCATCCTGATGGGCGACGACGTTGTCGCCCGCCGAAGCTTCATCACCCGCAACGCGCGCGACGTCCGTTTCCTGGACGTTTAGCGTTCGGCTACCGGCCCGGGGGTGGTCGGTGCCGGGAGCGTCAGCGTGGGGGCGGTCGGCGTCGGAGTGGGGTTGGCACCAGTGAGGGGGTTGGCGCCGGCCGGTGACCCAAGATTAGGGGCCTAATCTTGGGTTCGGTGGGGGTGTATCCAAGATTATTGCGATAATCTTGAATCATGGTGTGGCCGAGCGTGAATTACGAAACCCTTGATTGGGTTTCTTCTGCCGAGGTGCGGGAGATGATGTCCCGCCGCGCCAAAGAGCGGATGCTCAAGCAGTATGAGAGCGCCATTGTCCCGCGCATTGCGGATGCGTCCCTTGACCTCGATACCGACATCTTCGCCCATTTGGAGCAGGTGGCGTTGCAGGTCGCGAGGTTCGATGCAGAGCAGTCCAACGCGATCCTGCCCTTTACAGCGCTGCTGCTGAGGAGTGAATCCTTCGCCTCGAGCCGGATTGAGAACCTCTCATCATCGGCGCGCAAGATCTTCGAGGCAGAGATCAAGGAGTATACGGGCACTAAGAATGCCCAGCTCATTCTGGCGAATACCCGCCAAATGGAAGAGGCGATCAAGGAGCCACGCGTCAGCGTCGATGGCCTCCTGGATATGCACCGTGTGCTGCTTGAGGAATCCGCCCCGGAGATCGCGGGGATGCTCCGCACCGAACCGGTGTGGATTGGTGGCAAGAATCTTTACCCAGAGGGTGCGCTGTTCGTGCCACCGCAGCACACGTACCTGCCAGCGCTCATGGCAGACCTCGAGGAGTTCTGCCAGCGAAGAGATCTTCCAGCTATTGCTCACGCGGCGCTTGCGCACGCTCAGCTGGAGACCATTCACCCTTTCGCTGATGGCAACGGGCGTACTGGACGCGCACTGATTCACATTCTGCTGCGCAATCGTGGGCTCACAAATAATGCGGCGCTACCTATTTCCGCTGGTCTGCTGCGTAATACCAAGGCATACTTCGATGCTCTCAACGCTTACCGCGAAGGCCAACCGGAGGCGATCATTACGCTCTTCGCGGATGCTGCGCTTCACGCGGTGGAGCGTGGGAATTGGCTGGCCAAAGAGCTCGAAGAGCTTGATGAGCAGTGGCGTGACCTGGACATTGGTCGAAAGGACCACTCGGCCTGGGATCTGCTGGCTCTTCTCCTGCACAGACCGGTGCTGACCGCGGGCATGGTGTGCGAGGAGCTGCAACTCAGCGATACTCGCGCCCGTTCAGCACTGAAGCGGCTTGAAGAAGTGGGCATTCTTCGCTCCTCGGCCAGTGCCGTGAAGGGGATCAGGGCGTGGCGTGCGGTGGAGGTATTGGAAATCCTCGACGAGTTCGCCGAGGGGATGGGGCGCCGTGAGCAGCCACCCACAGCATTATCTTGATATAGGCAAATGTGTTCGGGGGCACACATATCATGTGACGGGTGAGCAAAAATAACGAAGTTTCCGTCGAGGACGTGCACCGCCAGTGGGTGCACGTGCAGATGGCGGACGGCACCACCACGGCCGTGCGCATCTTCACCCCACCGCTAGCGGGCAGCGAAGCCCCAGCTAACCCGGCCTCTGCTGTGACTCAGGCCGGCGCCGAGGCTGGTGCCCAGGCCGGTAGCAAGCCCGGCAGCTCCGCCACGAGCGCTGAACCAGCCGAGCCACGCACCGCCGCGGAGAGCGGCCATGATGGCAAGAAACCCCTGGTCATCCTGTGGCCGGGCTTCGGCGTCGGCGCCCGGTATTACGAGCCGATCGCCAAGGAACTCGCGACCCGAGGCTGGATCGTTGCGATCGGCGAGCTGCACGGCCAGGGTGAGTCCACCGCCGCCGCCAGCCGCACCCAGGACTGGGGGTACCACGACCTGGCGAGCTCCGATTTCCCGCGCACCATCCGCGCGGTCAAGCGCCGCTTGGAGCTGGGGGAGAAGTACCCGACGATCATGCTGACCCACTCGATGGGTGGGCAGATGGCCGCGGTGTTCTTGGCCCGTCCGGAGGCCAAGGAGCTCAACGTTCTGGGCTACATGGGTGTTGGCACCGGCACCCCGTACTACCGGGGCTTCACTGGGCGCACCCGCATCGAGCTCAAGCTCGGCTCCCTGCTGATGAGCGCGATCGTCTTGGCCCGCGGCTACCAGCCGGAGGGCCTGTTGGATATCGCCAATTACGGCCGTCAGGCGCGCAACCACATCCTGGAGTGGACCAAACTTGCGCAGCGCAATAGCTTTAAAAACCTGCACGGCCAGGACATGGACTACGTCGCGGCGATGGCGGAGACGCAGACAAACGTCCTGCTCACGCGCTTTTCCAATGACGACGACTGCCCCCTCGACTCCGCGAAGAATCTTGCGCTGCTCTTCCCGCAGGGCTGCGTTGCGGTGGAGGAGTACCCAGCGGAGGTGGAGCAGCTCGGCCACAATCGCTGGGCGCGCCAGCCGCAGGTCGTGGCCGACCGCTTCGAGCGCTGGGCTGCCACGGTCGAGGCCACGGTCGAGGCCTAGCCCCGAGGGGTTCAAGGCCCTAGTCAGGCCCCGGCCCCTCTAAGCGAAGCGCCCGAGGCAGTGCCCAAGGCTTATCCAGCAAGCGCGGTCGGCGCTTAGTCGTCCTCCGGTGCGGACACCGCCGGGTTCGCGAGCGTGGCGTTGTGCCCCATTAGCACGGCCGGGCCCTCCAGGACCACGCCCGGGCGCATGTGCTTCTTCAGCTCCTCGGTTGCGGGCAGGCAGGCGGTGAGTGCGAAGCCGCGGGCATTCGGGGTGTCCTGAATGACGAAGAACTGCTTGCCAGTGAGCTCATTGGTCGCGCCCCGGATCCCGGCGACGGTGATCCGCACGTGGTTCCAGGGGTTAATCGCGTTGGTCTCGCCGTCGAAGAAGGCCTGCGCAGCTGGGGAGATCAACCGCGGCTTCGTGATGACACCGTCCTCGCGGACGTGCTCCGGGTGGGCCTGCCGCCAGGCGGCCTCGCTGGGGTAGAGGTGCATCTTGCCACCACCCAGCGCTGCGGTGAGGCAGAAGTTCACCAGCGGGATCATGCCGTCCTCGTCGGCGTTCGCGGCGATCTTGCCCTCCTTGACCACCTCTGGCCCGGAGATTGTCGAGTAGGAGAAGAAGTCATCAACGGCGCAGGTCACGCGCGCGGCGATCTCGCCTTCGGTGTTGAGCACATCCACGAGCGCGACCGTCGGGGTGATCAGACCCACCCGCGCGGCCGTGGTCTCGGGGTGCATGAGGGAGACCGCGACGGTGGAGTTCTTGTCCCCCATGAAGCGGATCATCCGCGCCCCGGAGGGGTCGATGTACGGGGAGATCATCTTGTAGCCGTGCGCGTTCGCAAGCCCCTGGTTCTGCTCCTCGAAGGACCGCTGAATCATCTGATCCAGTGGTTCCCCGTAGAAGCCGAGGGCTGCGAACTCCGCCTGTGGGGTTGGGAGGACGTTCTGAGCCATGCTGTTCGCCTGCACCTTGCCTTTCGTGTTCTGGCTGGGCTTTTCAAGCCGGCGGTATCTTCTCCCTCCATTCTGGCAGAGGCGGGGGCGGATTGTTTCACGTGAAACATTCGGGACGCCGGCGCGGCGACGTCCTAGAAAAACGGCGACCCTGACGGCCGCCGAGAGAGACGGGGGCGACGTCCGCCTCTGGTTGCGGTGGTCCGAAAACGGCTCTACCCGATGCGGTAGCGCTGGGGATCGACGAACTCCCGCTTCGCCTCCCCGGAAATTCCGCCCTCGGCGATGATCCGGCGCACAAACTCGGCGCTGAGCTTCGGTGTGCGGGTCTGCGTGGCGTAGTCGTTGTGGACGAGGCCGAAGCGCTGCGCCTCGCCGTCCGCCCACTCCCAGTTATCCACGAAGCACCAGTGGTAATAGCGCTCAAACGGCAGGTCAGAGGCGCTAATCGCGCTCAAGTGGTCGTAGATGAAGCGGCAGCGGAAGTTCTCCAAACTCGTCGGGCTCCCGTTATCGCAGGTGCCGTTCTCCGTGACCCAGATCGGCGCGGCGTAGCGCTCGTGCATCCAGCCGGCGCACTCGATCAGGCCCTGCGGGTAGATCTCCCAACCGAGGTCATTGACCGGCTTGCCGGGCAGCGTGCCGTCCTCGAAACCCGCGGACGCCGTGCGCGAGTAGTAATTCAGCCCCAGGTAGTCGTAGTACTTGCCCGGGGAAATATCCGAAGGCTGGCGGCCCAGCACGCCGCGGAACTTCCCGCCCAGCATCGCGTGGCTCAGCTCGTCCTGGAAGAGGAAGGCACTGGACAGGGAGGCCAGCCGGTGCAGCGGATTACTCTCCTGAGCAGGCACGAAGGCCCGCATGTGGTGCGCGAAGCCCACCCGCGCGCCTGGCTGAATCCCGTGGATCAGGCGGTATGCCCGGCAGTGCGCGATCGCCATGTTCCGTATCACCTTCAGCGCAAGCCGGTAGGACTTCTTCGCAGGCGGGGCCTCGTGGAAGAGGAAGCCGGAGGTGGCGTACACATTCGGCTCGTTGATGGTCACCCAGTCCGTGACCAGGTCGGATAGCCCCTTGACTACGTGGCCCACGAAGCGCAGCCAGTGCGCGATATTCTCCGGCTTCTCCCACTCGCCGACCCGCTGGAACCACAGCGGGTTATTGAAATGATGCAACGTCACCAGCGGCACCATCCCGCGCTCCTTGACGAGCGCGATTTCCTCCCGGTAGCGGTCCAAAGCGGCGGTGTTCCACTGCCCGGGTGCGGGTTCGATGCGGGACCATTCGATGCCCATCCGGTAGGTTTTCAGCCCCAGGGAGCCCATGAGTTCGGTGTCCTCCCGCCACCGGTTCCAGTGGTCGTTGGCGCGCAGCGGGCTGGTGCCGTCGGCGATGGTTCCGGGGTGTTGGGCCCACTCGTACCAGTTGTTGTTCCGGTCGCCGCCCTCGATCTGCAGGGAGGACGTCGCCGTCCCGATCATCAACTTGCCCAGCGGCAGGAAGGTGGTGGGGGAGGTTGGCATCGTGTTCTCCTTCGGGTTGTGGGGTGGTCTGTTACCCGCGGTCGGGCGGAAAGTCTTGCGCTTAGCGGGTGGCTTGGATTTTTAGGACGAGGACGCCTCCGGCCAGGCACATGGCTCCTGCCAGGAGATAGAGCCCCGTGTAGCCTCCGAGCAGGCTGAGAGCGATCGCAGCGATGGAGGGGGCGAGCGTGTTCGGCAGCAGGACGGCGAGGTTGATCAGGCCCATGTGGGTGGCGCGCTCCTGCTCGGTGGGGAGCACGGCGTTGACGAGCGCCTGGTCGATGGCCTGGTACACGCCCCAGCTCAGCCCCAGGATCACCGCGCCAACGACGACCATCGTGAAGGAGCTGGTGAAAGCCAGCACCGCGCAGGCACCGGCCACCCCAGTGGCGGAGAAGAGGATGAAGGGTTTGCGGACGCCGAGCTTGTCGGAGAACCAGCCGGACCACAGGGCGGTGGCGACCACGCAGCCGGCGAACACGGCCGTGAGGATCAGCACGCCGAGCTCGGGATCGTGGAAGCCGATGCGGTCGCGCAGGTAGTAGAGCAGGAAGAATAGCGCGATGGCTTGGGCCAGCATCAGCAGTAGGCGGGTGAGGAACATCCAGTAGAAGTCCGGTGCGTCCTTCGGGTTGGGGACGACGCGCCGGGCGGCCGCGAGGCCTGTCGGTGTCGTTCCCGTGGCACCGGCTTCGGGCTGCTTAGCTGCTGGTTCAGCACCGTGTGCGGGGCTGGCCGCCGGGCTTGTTTCCAGGCCCGATTCCGGGTCCCCGGAGCCTGCGAGCCAGGGGAGTGGTTCCCGATCGCGGGTGAAGAAGGGCACCGCCGTCGCTAGCAGTACGACGATGACCGCCGCATAGGCCCAGGGGCGGGGGAGCGCGACGGAGAGTGCGGTGCCCAGCACGATGCCCAGCGTGTACGTCATACCCATCACGCCGGAGACGGTGCCGAACTGCCGCTCGGTGACCTGATCGGGGACGATGGACTGCGTCGGCGTCACCGCGAGGGCGATGGCGAACTGGAAAACCATCCACGCCGCCAGCAACAGGCCGTAACCCAGGCTGCGGGAATCCCCCGGAAGTGTTGCGGTCCATCCCGCGACACCGAGTGCTACCGAGGAGATCGTGATGCCCGCGATGATCCACGGGGTGCGGCGGCCTAGCGAGGAGCGCGTCCGGTCGGAGAAGATTCCGGCGAGCGGGGAGGCGAGCAGGCTGACCAGCCCACCGGCCGTCATCAACAGTGCGAGCTGGCGTTCCTTGTCCTCCGGGAACCACACCAGGATCTGGGCGGAGAGCAGAAGATTCGTCGGAGCTGCCCAGGCGATGTTCTGGCCGAGGTACATCAGGCCAAAGCGCGAGATCCATCCCCGGGAGACTTCTAGCTTGGGGCTTTGCACAACAGTCACGGGGAAAATCATAGTTTTCACGGCAAACGTTGTGTGCGCTTTTAAGAATCCCCGCCACCGGTCCGTGGGCTCAAAAACTGTGGGCTGACGTGGTAGAATGGTTGGGTCTATTCCAAGTAGAAAGGTTCACCAACTCCAGTGAGCGACGATACTAACGGTGGAGATAACCTGTTCGACCGCATCGAACCGATCGACTTGCAGAAGGAGATGCAGAACAGCTACATCGATTACGCCATGAGCGTGATCGTGGGCCGTGCCCTCCCGGAGGTTCGGGATGGCATGAAGCCGGTACACCGGCGCATTCTCTACGCCATGTTCGACAACGGCCACCGGCCGGAACGCGGATACGTCAAGTCCGCGAAGCCAGTGGCAGAGACCATGGGTAACTACCACCCCCACGGTGACTACGCGATCTACTACACCCTCGTGCGCATGGCCCAGCCGTGGTCCATGCGCTACCCGCTCGTCGACGGGCAGGGTAACTTCGGTTCCCGCGGTAACGACGGTGCTGCAGCAATGCGTTACACCGAGTGCCGCCTCACCCCGCTGGCGATGGAGATGGTCCGCGACATCCGCGAGGAAACCGTCATCTTCCAGCCGAACTACGACGGCAAGACCTCCGAGCCGACCGTCCTGCCCTCCCGCGTCCCGAACCTGCTGATGAACGGTTCCGGCGGCATCGCCGTCGGCATGGCGACCAACATCCCGCCGCACAACCTCAACGAGCTCGCGGACGCCATCTACTGGCTCCTGGAGAACCCGGAGGCCGAGGAAGCAGAGGCCCTCGAGGCCTGCATGCGCTTCGTGAAGGGCCCGGACTTCCCGACCGCCGGCCTCATCGTCGGCGAGAAGGGCATCGACGACGCCTACCGCACCGGCCGCGGCTCCATCCGCATGCGCGGCAAGGCCGAGATCGAGGAAGAGGGCTCCCGCCAGGTCATCGTCATCACCGAGCTGCCGTACCAGGTCAACCCCGATAACCTGGTCAGCTCCATCGCCGAACAGGTCCGCGACGGCAAGCTCAAGGGCATCTCCAAGATCGACGACGAGTCCTCCGACCGCGTCGGCCTGCGCATCGTCGTCACCCTGAAGCGCGACGCTGTGCCGCGCGTGGTGCTGAACAACCTCTACAAGCACTCGCAGCTGCAGACCAGCTTCGGTGCGAACATGCTGTCCATCGTCGACGGCGTGCCACGCACCCTCCGCCTGGACCAGATGCTCTCGCTGTACGTCAAGCACCAGATCGACGTCATCGTCCGACGCACCCAGTTCCGCCTCCGCAAGGCCGAGGAAGACGCTCACATCCTGCGCGGCCTGGTCAAGGCACTGGACGCATTGGACGAGGTCATCGCCCTGATCCGCAACTCCGCGACCGTGGATATCGCGCGCGAGGGCCTGATGGACCTGCTGACCGTCGACGAGATCCAGGCCAACGCCATCCTCGCGATGCAGCTGCGCCGCCTGGCAGCCCTCGAGCGCCAGAAGATCATCGACCAGCTGGCCGAGCTCGAGCGCATCATCGCCGACCTCGAGGACATCCTCGCCAAGCCGGAGCGCCAGCGGGCCATCGTCCGCGACGAGCTCGCCGAAATCGTCGACAAGTACGGCGACGAACGCCGCACCCAGATCGTCTCCGCCACCGGCGACGTCTCTGAAGAGGACCTCATCGCCCGCGAGAACGTCGTCGTGACCATCACCTCGACCGGCTACGCGAAGCGCACGAAGGTGGACAGCTACCGCAACCAGCGACGCGGCGGCAAGGGCGTGCGCGGTGCAGAGCTGCGGCAGGACGACGTCGTCCGCCACTTCTTCGTCTGCTCCACGCACGACACCGTCCTGTTCTTCACGAACATGGGCCGGATGTACCGCCTGAAGACCTACGAGCTGCCGGAAGCGACCCGCACCGCACGCGGCCAGCACGTCGCCAACCTGCTGGAATTCCAGCCGGGCGAGCAGATCGCACAGGTCATTCAGATCCAGTCCTTCGAGGACGCCCCGTACCTGGTGCTCGCCACCGCACAGGGCCGCGTGAAGAAGTCCCGCCTCACGGACTACGCCACCACCCGTTCCTCCGGCCTAATCGCCATCAACCTCAACGAGGGCGACAAGCTGATCGGCGCGCAGCTGTGCTCCGCCGAGGATGACCTGCTGCTCGTCTCCGAGGAAGGCCAGGCCATGCGCTTCACCGCCGACGACGAGACGCTGCGCCCGATGGGCCGCGCCACCGCCGGTGTGTACGGCATGCGCTTCCGCGGTGAGGACCAGCTGCTGGCCATGACGGTCGTGCAGGAGGACTCCGCGCTGTTCGTCGCCACCTCCGGTGGTTACGGTAAGCGCACCCCGATGGAGGAGTACCCGGCGAAGGGCCGTGGCGGCCTGGGTGTTGTGGCCTTCAAGTACCAGAAGTCCCGCGGCAAGCTGATCGGCGCGCTGACGGTCACCGAGGATGACGAAATCCTCGCGATGACCAGCGCCGGTGGGGTGATCCGCACCGAGGTCAACCAGATCCGCGAGACCGGCCGCTCCACCATGGGCGTGCGCCTGGTCGACCTGGATAAGGGAGTCGAGCTCGTCGCCGTCGACCGTAACGTCGAAGAAGAGGCGGAAGAAGAGGTCGCCCAGGTCGAGTCGAAGCCGAAGGACGCTAAGAAGTGACCCCCGAGGGCACTGAGAAAGTGACCTCGGAGGCTAGCGACCAGGCGGCTGACGCGGTCGAGAAGGATTCGGCACAGGCCAAGGATGCGGCCGGGGTCGAGAAGACGGCGGCCGAGACTACGGTGACCGGAAAGGCGGCGTCGGAGAAGGCGACGTCCTGGAAGGCGCGGGCTCCGCGCGGACGGGAACTGACGCTGACGTCCATCGACGTGCGCTCCGCCGGCCGGCTCGGCCTGGCGGCGGGCTGCGTCACCTTCGTGGTGTGGGTGCTGGCCTGGATGCTCCTGTGGTTCGTGCTGGCGGTGGCCGGCGTGTGGGGCCGCATGAACACCCTGCTCTCCGACATCGCTGGCTTCGGCGGGATCTCCGGCTGGGGCGTGCTGGGCGCGGTGGCGCTCGTCGGCGTTCTGGAGTTTTTCGTCGTCTGGGGCATCGTGCCGCTGACTGCGCTGGTGTACAACGCGGCGGCGGACGTCCTCGGTGGGCTGAAGGTTCGCGTCGCGGGCGCGGAGGACGCAGCGACGGCGGAGATGCCGGAGAACGTGGCCGCGGCGGAGACGTCGACAGCGCCGGAAGAGGCCTAGCTCAAGGCCCTGCGTTCCAGTGGAAGAAAACTTCATAAAACAGGGGCTGACCTGGCGATTTGGTTTATATCGCATCGCATGGATACACTAGTCCCTGTTCGAAGGGCCTATAGCTCAGGCGGTTAGAGCGCATCGCTGATAACGATGAGGTCGGTGGTTCGAGTCCACCTAGGCCCACCATTCGAACACACTTCGAATGAAGTTCGGGGCATTAGCTCAATTGGTAGAGCATCTGCTTTGCAAGCAGAAGGTCAGGAGTTCGATTCTCCTATGCTCCACAGCACGAACCCCAGGTCGCAAGGCCTGGGGTTCCTTTGGGGTTAAGTGACAAAAGGGGGGTTAAGGGTCAAAATGTGTGTCTGGCTCGGC
>NZ_KV823474.1:0-974 GCF_001815965.1 Corynebacterium sp. HMSC22B11
AATGATCTCTTACATCGACGCGTATAAGGATCAGTTTGGGGTCGAGGCCATCTGCCGAGTCCTTAAACAAGCAGATCGTGGATTCATTACTTCACGCGGCTACCGCAAAGCCACCACACGTGTTCCCAGTGCAAGGACCTTAAGCGATAGCCTTCTCATCCCAGAGATACAGCGTGTGCATGCGCAGAATTTCTCGGTTTACGGTATCCGCAAAATGTGGCACGCGATGAACCGTGAAGGCTTTCATATCGGCCGCGACAAGACTGCACGTCTGATGAAGCTAGCTGGTGTTTCCGGCCGCAGACGTGGACGAACCCCCGTGACAACGACTAGCCCGAAGGCACCGGATCATCGCCCGGACCTAGTGCAGCGAAACTTTCGTGCACAAGCACCAGGAAGGTTGTGGGTTGCCGACATTACTTACGTTCGCACCCTGTCAGGATTCGCCTACACCGCGTTTGTCGTGGATGTCTACAGTCGAAAGATTGTTGGTGTTGCTACACGCTCGACGATGCGCACCGATGCGCTGCCTATGGAGGCCTTGGAGCATGCGTTAACGACTGCAGGGCGAATCCATGGAAACCAGCTGATTCACCACAGTGATCGGGGCAGCCAGTACGTGTCACTGAAGTATTCCACCGCTCTCGCGGATTCAGGAATCCGGCCGAGTGTGGGAACAGTCGGCGATTCTTATGACAATGCTCTAGCTGAGGCCGTCAACGGTCTCTACAAGGCGGAACTGATTCATGCCCAAGGCCCGTGGACGTCGGTCGGAGAAGTCGAACTGGCCACCTTGCGGTGGGTGCATTGGTGGAACACTAAGCGGCTTCACGAAGCTTTGGACTACGCCACCCCACAGGAAGTAGAAACCGAGTACTATCTCACCCAGCCCATCAACACAGGGGCGTAAAAGAAGCGGAACTAAACCCAGGACGCTTCAGTCCAGTGCCAGGTGATGACGTGGTCGTGGCTGG
>NZ_KV823475.1:0-23776 GCF_001815965.1 Corynebacterium sp. HMSC22B11
CGGGGCCCACGTTAAAAACGTGGGCCCCGCCCTTTCTCTATGCCCTATTTAAAGCTTCCCGCTGTTCCTGCCTGAGGGATTTGCGCGTGCGGAAGCGTTGAGCGGGGTGCGGTGAGCGCCCACTAACGCTGTGGGGGCTCTTGTGCGATTGTGTAGAGCCGATGGGTGAGATCGAAAGTCGTGGCCGCGTCCTGCTGCGCCCGATGGGTAGGGGAGGAGGCCAACCCACAGTGTGCCGCGAGGTTCGCCAACGTATAACGCCCCACGGCCTCCCGGGGGATGAGCTCTCGCGCGGTCGCTGCCGTGCACAACGCTTGCGGGAGGCACTGCTCCGTCAAAGCCCGTGCCGCATCCGCGCGCCCCAGGCGAGCGTATTCCGCCGCGAGGAAGCCGACGTCGAACTTCACGTTGTGCCCCACGAGCGTCCTATTCAATACCTGGGGTAGGAGATCCTGAGCGACCTCGGCAAAAGTGGGTGAGTTGGCGACATCATCGTCTCTAAGCCCGTTGATGTTGCTGGATTCCGCAGGAATGCTGCACTCGGGGTTGAGGAGGCAGTGGAACCTCCCCACGATGCTTCCATGCTCTACGGTCAGGACAGCGATCTCGATGATTCTATCCGTGGCAGGCTCCAGCCCGGTGGTTTCCAGGTCCACCACCGCACAGCGTTCCAACGCTGCTGCCAACGCAGCCTCAAGGCGTGGGCGCGGGTTCACCGACGAGCCATCATCACGATTGCAGCCGGGTTGAGTATTAGCCGGGGGAGTGCTCATAGCTAAGGAGTCTAGGCGCGCTCCCGGACAAGCCCGTTCTTTGGCTGAGCAGCAGGTGTTCGATGTCCGGTTTTCTTCCCTCCAAACCGTGTTTCCAGCGCCAAAAAAGCACCCAATATAAAGAGATGTGAGCAAGATCACATTGCTGGAACTTCACCGCTATGCCTGCGGTGCTGGCGCCAGCGGTCGAGCGGTATTGCAAATGCAAGAACGCAGGTAGCGGGGTTATTACGGTTTGGTAACTTTTGCGTGTTCGCGGGGTGAAGTTCCCAGGTCGGTGCCCTTGGTTGGCATGGAAACAGAAGAATTTTCACAAACTTTGGCCGTTTCAGTGGACAGGGCTTGTGATCGTTTCGTAATCTTTCCGTGATCTTAAAGCAGAGGGCAGCCGCCCCGCCGGTAAACATCCGGAGAAAAGAAACCGAATAAGAACTCCTCTCAAGGGGAGTAGCGAAAGGCAAGAATTTCTATGGGTAAGCACCGTAAGCAGGGCAACACCGTCCGCAACGCAGTCGCATTCGCAGCAGCAGGCGCAGGCCTCGCAGCCCTGGCTCCGGCCACCGCCACCGCCGCGCCGATCACCGTCCCGGACACCGACTTCTCCGTCGAGGCGCCGGACCACATCGCCAAGCAGGTGCAGCCGCACATCGATAACGCTCACCGCCAGGCAGTGAACGCAGGCCTCATTAAGCAGGCTCAGGTTCCAACCAAGGGTGCGAAGAAGGCTGCCCCTGCTAAGGCACACGTCAGCATCGGCCAGAAGATCGCCGACTACGCTATGAGCAAGGTCGGCGCCCCGTACGCCTGGGGTGCCGCTGGCCCGAACGCCTTCGACTGCTCCGGTCTGACCAGCTGGGCCTACAAGCAGGTCGGTAAGAACATCCCGCGTACCTCCCAGTCTCAGGCTGGCGGCGGCAAGCCGGTCGCCATCAAGGATCTGCGCCCGGGCGACATCGTCTCCTACTACGGTGGCGCATCCCACGTTGCTATCTACATCGGCAAGGGCAAGGTCGTCCACGCCGTCAACTCCGGCACCCCGGTTCAGGTCAACGACCTCAACTACATGCCGGTCAACAACGCAGTGCGCTTCTAAGCTTTCTAGCGCTCGATTGCCCGCCGGAGTGGCCCAGAATGCGGCCTCCGGCGGGTTTCTTGTTTCCTTCAGTTAACTCTTGTGGCTAACGAGGTCTGGCGTTACTGTGCTGCAGCTCAGCCCTCCGAAATGGCTACTCATTGCGAGCCAACTGTGGCATAATCACAAGTTGGTTGTTCCGCTGGGTTTCGGTTCGCCGCAGCAGGTGTCAGCCCAAGCCAACACGGCTGCACGATCCCCCTGAAAACCCGGCTTGTGGCCGTGACGACCCCGTGAACGGCCCGTACATCCGCCCCCACACTGTGGCTCTTCGAAGCAAAGGTTTGGAAAAAATCTTGTCTAAGCAGAAATTCACCCTCGGGACTAGTGTTTGCGCTGCTGTACTCACCGCCGCGACGATCCTGCCGACCGCGCCAATCGCGCAGGCCGACCCCGCCGCGTCGACCCGAGACAACGGAGCCAACCAGGCGGACACGAAGAAGGACAAGAAGAAGCTCAGCGAGTTCGACGCCACCCAGGCTGACGTCGACCGTCTGCTCAAGAGCCCCGCGCCGAAGGACGTCGACGGCCTGATCAAGCGCCTCGAAAAGATCTCCCGCACCGCGGCGGTCACCAGCGACCTCGTGGAGTCCACCAAGGGGCGCATCGCCAAGCAGAACGAGGCGCTGGACAAGGCCGACCGCGACGTCCGCGCCGCCAAGGCTCAGCTCGACAAGACGCAGAAGAAGGTCGACGCCTCCCGCGCCTCCGTCTCCGAGATGTCCCGCTCCGCCTACCGTGGCGCGAGCGTGGACCCGGTCTCCGCGATCGCCGGCGCATCCGGTCCGGCCGCGGCCATGGATCGCTCCGCCTACCTGACCGCCCTGACCCGCGACGCGCAGTCCCGCATGGACGCCGTCACCCAGGACCAGCAGGACGCCCACGCCGCCCGCTCCAAGGCGCTGCGCACCAAGGCCCAGGCCGACCACCGACTCAACGAGCTGCGCTACCAGGAGAAGAAGCTCAACGAGCGCACCGAGGACCTGGACCGGCTCAAGGCCGAGGTCAAGACCATCGTCGATGGCTTCTCCCCGGAGGACCGCCGCCGCTGGGTCGACCGCAACGGCCCCATCGACGTCGACGTCGACGAGTTCCTCGGCAAGCTGAAGAAGTCCGCCAAGGGTGCGGCGAAGGGCAATTACGCCGGCGCCGTCGCCGCGGCGATGAGCAAGCTCGGCGCCCCGTACAGCTGGGGCGCCACCGGTCCGGACGCCTTCGACTGCTCCGGCCTGATGGTCTGGGCCTATCAGCAGATCGGCAAGTCCATCCCGCGCACCTCCCAGGCTCAGCTCTCCGGCGGCCAGAGCGTGAGCACCTCCGACCTCCAGCCGGGCGATATCGTCGCTTACTACCCGGGTGCGACCCACGTGGGCATGTACATTGGCGACGGCCAGCTCGTTCACGCCTCCGACTACGGCATCCCGGTCCAGGTTGTTCCGGTCGATTCCATGCCGATCGTCGGCGCCGTCCGCTACTAACAGGTCCCACCCGGCGTGCCGGAGCAGCAGAACAGCGGCGTCTCAGCCCCGCGGGTTCTCGTCGTTACCAACGACTTCCCACCGACCCTCGGGGGCATCCAGACCTATATTCGCGACTACCTCAACGCGCTGGTCACCCACGCCGGGATCCCCGCGGAGAATATCGTGGTCTTCGCCTCTACCCAGGACGCCGACGCGGCCGCCGAGTTCGACGCGGCCGTCGACTACCACGTCGTACGGTGGCCCCGGAAGATCATGCTGCCGACCCCGCAGGTCGCCCGCCGCATGCGGCAGCTCATCCGCGAGTACCGCATCGACACCGTGTGGTTCGGTGCAGCAGCCCCACTCGCTGCGATGGCTCCCAGCGCCCGGGCCGCCGGGGCAACGCGGGTCGTGGCCTCCACCCACGGCCACGAGGTTGGCTGGTCCATGTTCCCCGGCACCCGTGCCGTGCTCCGCTATATCGGCCGGCACGTGGACACACTCACCTTCGTCTCCCGCTACGTGCGCGGGCGCATCGCTGGGGTCTTCGGCCCCGATGTGGCGTGGGAGCCCATGCCCGGCGGCGTGGATGCCGCAAGTTTCACCCCCGATGAGCAGGTCCGGCAACGCCTCCGCCGACGGGTTGGCGTTGAGGAAAAGAAAGTCATCGTCGCGGTCAGCCGGGTCGTTCCCAGGAAAGGGCAGGACACCCTCGTGGCAGCGATGCCGCAGATCCTGCGGGAGGTCCCGGATGCTCACCTCGTGATCGTCGGCCCTGGCGATTACGCAACGAAGCTCCAGCGGCGCGCCGAGGCACTCCACGTCGCCCAGCACGTGACCTTCACCGGGCCGGTGCAGCCAGAGGATCTTGCGGGCTACTACAGCCTCGGGGACATCTTTGCCCTGCCGGTGCGCACCCAGGGCGGTGGGCTCTCCGTCGAAGGGCTGGGCATCGTCTTCCTCGAAGCACAAGCCGCAGGGAGGGCCACCGTGGCCGGCGATGGTGGGGGAGCACCCGAGACCGTCATCAACGGAGTCACCGGCGAGATCGTGAACGGGCGTGACACCGCCGCCGTCGCCTCCTGCCTCAGCGCACTACTCAACGACCCGGAACGCGCCGCAAACCTGGCCGCAGCTGGGCAGGAGCGCGTCGCGGAGGCCTGGGACTGGCGCGTTCTCGCCCAGCAACTGGAGTACGTCCTGCGGGGCGACCAGCAGCCACGGCGGCGCACACCACCCCGCCACAGTTGGAATTCCCCGGTCAATAAGAAGTAAGTTCTATAAAGACCTCAACTCGCCAGCCGCGCGACACGATCGCCGCAACCTCAACCGAGGGGCGAGAACCACGGCGAATACCGGTGCTACGGGGCACCGGTATTTCCACGCCTGAATCGAGAAAGGTTGCCGGTGCACAACCAGGAAGCACCAGCTGAACACCCACAGCTGACGATCGGTATGGACATCGGAGGCACGAACCTCCGCGCGGCAGTCATCGACGCCGACGGCACGATCGTCGACCTCGAAAAACTCCCCACACCATCCGAAGCCCCGGCGCTGGAGGACACCATCGTCCGCGTCGTCGACACTTTGCGCGCCCGCCACCCGCAGATCGGTGCGGTGGGCCTCGCGATCGCGGGTTTCCTGGCCCCGGACCTGCGCACCGTCCGTTTCGCGCCCCACCTGCCGTGGGAGGACGTCGACGTCGTCGCCCGACTGGAAAACCGCATCAAGTTGCCCATCGTCGTGGAACACGACGCCAACGCTGCCGCCATCGGGGAACACCACCGTGGCGTGGCGCAGGGGGTCGGCACGTGGGCGCTGTTCGCCATTGGCACCGGGGTGGGTGGCGCGCTCATGCACAACGGCGAGCTGTACCGGGGCTCCTTCGGCACCGCGCCCGAGTTCGGCCACATCACGGTGGTGCCCGGCGGGCGGTCCTGCCCCTGCGGCAAGCGAGGCTGCCTGGAGCGCTACTGCTCCGGCTCCGCGCTGCAGCTGGCCGCCCATGACCGCATTGCGGAGCGGGCCTACCCGGAATCCGTGCTCTTCACCCGATTCCACCGGCAACCGGAGGAGATCTCCGGCCGGCACATCGTCAAGGCTGCCCGCGATGGGGACAAGCTGGGCCTTGAGATCCTCCGGGACGTCGGGGAGTGGCTCGGCCGTGGCCTGGCGATGGTGCAGGACATCCTGGACCCAGAGCTCATCGTCCTGGGCGGGGGAGTGAGCGCCGACGCCGACCTCTTCCTAGAAACCGCCCGGGCAGAAATGGCGAAAAACATCGTCGGCCAAGGTCGCCGGCCCCTAGCCCGCGTCGTTCCCGCGGAACTGGGTGGGGACGCCGGTATGATTGGCGTGGCTCTACTCGCAGCGCAGGCGCTGAATTAAAGAAGTTATAGCCCTGGGCAGCCCGGGCCGCGCGGCGTGCGGCCAAACACGATCGGGGCTTCAAAGCTCGAGGCGAACTCTAGGAAGGCAAGACTTTTCCAATGCGGAACCGGACTTACTGGTGGTTGAAGCACGTCTTCATCGGGCCGTGGCTGTGGATCTACAACCGGCCATTCACCCGCGGGCTGGATAAGCCCCCAGCGGACGGGCCGGTGATCTTCGCCTCCAACCACCTCGCTGTGATGGACTCCTTCTACTTCCCGCTGGTGAACAAACGCCAGCTGACCTTCCTGGCGAAGAAGGAATACTTCACCACCCCAGGCCTGGTCGGCGCGATCCAGCGCTGGTTCTTCTCCTCGGTGGGGCAGGTGCCGATCGACCGCGCCGACAAGGGGTCCCAGGAGGCCGCCCTGCAGACCGCGCTGCGGGTGCTGGAGAAGGGGGACGCGCTGGGCATGTACCCGGAGGGCACCCGCTCGCCGGACGGTCGCCTCTACCGTGGCAAGACCGGCATGGCTCGCATCGCGCTGGAGTCCGGCGTGAAGGTCTATCCGGTGGCGATGATCAACACGAATAAGGTCAACCCGATCGGCTCCTGGATCCCGCGGCCCTACCGCTGCGGCGTGATCGTGGGCGACCCGATCGACCCCGCCGAGTTCAAGGATGCCGGGGATGATTACCAGCAGGCTCGTGCGCTGACCGACCGGGTCATGGAAGAGCTCGCCAAGCTCAGCGGCCAGGAGTACGTGAAGGATTTCTACGCCGCGGACGTGAAAAACTCCCTCGCTGCAGGTCAGGGCTACCCGGAGGGTTCCGCTCCCGGCGAGGGCGTGGTGTACTCTTAAAAAACGTTAAGAAGTCGCGCTTCGATAAGGGGCTTGCCGGCCACGGATCCACACCGGGGCAGGGGCAGAGCCCCATTGGCATAGAGGAGCAAACATCAAGACGAGCAGTGAGCAGACCGCGGACGCGACCGCGGCGAGCAGCGCGTCGGCGCCGGCCTCGACGCCCCGCAAGGCGAGCCGCGTCGAGTGGGCGGATACCGCTAAGGGACTGTCGATTATCGGCGTGTGCCTGATGCACGTCGTCACGGCGGTTCCGGACGGCACCAGTACGCCGCTGGGGCTGCTGTCCTCCTTCCTCGACCCGCTGCGCATGCCGCTGTTCTTCCTGGTCTCCGGGCTCTTCGCCCATCGAGTGCTGGAGCGCACGCTGGGGGACCTGTGGTATCGCCGCCTGTGGTTCCTGCTCGTGCCCTATCTGGTCTTCACTCCCTTCCAGGCGCTGATCCGTCTCAACATGGCGGGCAATGCCGACCTGCCCCACCTGATCCAGGCGATCCTGTTCGGCGATCCTGGGCTGTGGTTCCTCTACACGCTGATGGTTTACAACATCGTCGCGTGGTTGTTGCGTCGCCAGCCCGCCGTCGTGGCCCTGGCGCTCTCTTTCGTTCCCATCTGTGCAGGCATGATGACCGGCTGGGTGCAGACCCAGAGCTTCCGCCAGGCCTTCATCTATATGCCGATCTTCTTTGCCGGCCTGCACTTCCGCACGTGGTTCTTTGCCCTGGCCAATAAGGCCGGCAACGCGGCGGTCATCCTCGGCACCTTCGGAATCTTCGTGGCCTGGGAGTTCGTGTACCGCTACATGGAGGCGGTGGTCTTCGAAGGCTGGGATATCGTCATTTCCAGCCAGAACGCATTCCTGGCGCTCATCCGCACCTTCACCGCTGTGCCGTTCGGCGTGGTGCTGGCCGTGTGGCTGAGCAACACCCCGCTGGTCAGCCGCTTCCTGACCTTTGTCGGAGCCAACACCCTGCCGATCTACGTCAGTCACCATGCGATGATGTGGCTGTTTATGGACGTCGGCGCCCGCGGCCTGGCCGATAGTGACCCGGAGCGCTTCGGGTTCCTTACCGAGACTTATCCGTTCATGCTCATCGGCTTCGCTGCTTGCCTGTTCGCCGGGACCCTGTTCTACAACGTCGGCAAGGTGCCGGTGCTCAAGTGGATTCTTTATCCGCCGGCTTTGCCCCGGGCGGGCGCTACCCGGTTACACTCGACGGCGGAACAACGCTCCACGCCGCGCCAGCAGTGCGCAAGCTCCACCCAAACGCGAAGCTAGAAAGCAGTAGCAGTGCGCTATTTTTATGACACCGAGTTCATCGAAAACGGTCGCACCATCGACCTGATCTCCATCGGTGTTGTCGCGGAGGACGGTCGCGAGTTCTACGCGATCTCCACGGAATTCGATGCGTCAGCGGCCGGCCCATGGGTCAAGCGCAACGTGCTGCCGCTGCTGCCGCCGCGCTCCCACGCGGCCTGGATGAGCCGCGCGCAGATGCGCGACCAGCTCTACGACTTCCTCCTGCCGCCCGGCACGACCCGCCGCGACTGGCCCGAACTGTGGGCCTGGCTGGGGGCGTACGACCACGTGGCGCTCGCGCAGCTGTGGGGGGATATGACCAAGCTGCCCCGCGAGATTCCACACTTCACCCGCGAGCTGCGCCAGCTGTGGGAGATGGCGGGCAAACCGCAACTGCCGGAGGCCCCATCTAAGGCCCACGATGCGTTGGTGGACGCCCGTTTCAACGCCGTGAAATACCGGCTGAGTATGTCGGCGCTGAATAAGCGCACTTAACACGCAGCCCAGGGCCAATTTCGGGTATAGTTTTAGGCATGTCTTGGACTATTGACCTCCCCATCGATGAGATGCCCGACCTCCCACCGCTGCCGGACGATATCGCAGCGGAGTTTGACCAGGTTTTTGCTCGTGATGCCAAGCAGCAGCCGAGCTGGGACAAGGATCATGCTTATCGTGTCCGGAGGATTCTCGAGTCCGTCCCGCCGATCGTCGTCGCCCCGGAGATCCGTCGCCTGCGCAAGCAGCTCGCGGACGTCGCCCTGGGCAAGGCCTTCCTGCTGCAGGGCGGTGACTGCGCCGAGACCTTCGAGTCCAACACCGAGCCGCACATCCGCGGCAACATCAAGACCCTCCTGCAGATGGCTGTCGTCCTGACCTACGGGGCGTCCACCCCCGTGGTGAAGATGGCCCGCATCGCCGGCCAGTACGCGAAGCCACGCTCCGCCGACCGCGACGCCAACGGCCTGCTGAACTACCGCGGCGACCTCGTCAACGGTCACGAAGCCACCGAGGAAGCCCGTGCCCACGACCCGTCCCGCATGGTGCGCGCCTACGCGAACTCCTCGGCGACCATGAACCTCATCCGCGCCCTGACTGGCTCGGGCACCGCGGACCTGTACAAGCTGCACGAGTGGAACCGCGAATTCGTCGCCAACTCCCCGGCGGGCGCCCGCTACGAGGCCCTGGCCCAAGAGATCGACCGCGGCCTGGAGTTCATGAGCGCCTGTGGCGTGACCTCCTCCACCCTGCACACCGCGGACATCTACGCCTCCCACGAGGCCCTCGTCCTGGACTACGAGCGCGGCATGCTGCGCCTGGCCCACGACGAAGAGGGCAGGGACGTGCTCTACAACCTCTCCGCCCACCAGGTGTGGATCGGCGAGCGCACCCGCGGGCTGGACGACGCCCACATCCACTTCGCCTCCCTGATCGGTAACCCGGTCGGAGTGAAGATCGGGCCGACGACCACCCCAGAGGAGGCCGTCCAGTACGTCCACCGCCTCGACCCGCACAACGATCCGGGCCGACTGACGCTGATCACCCGCATGGGCTACGACAAGATCCGCGACGTCCTGCCGCCGATCGTGGAGGCCGTGGAGGCCACCGGACACAAGGTCATCTGGCAGACAGACCCAATGCACGGCAACACCTACACCAGCTCCAATGGCTACAAGACCCGCGACTTCGACCGCATCATCGACGAGGTCCAGGGCTTCTTCGAGGTCCACCGCGCACTCGGCTCCCACCCGGGCGGCGTGCACGTGGAGCTTACGGGCGACGACGTCACCGAGGTCGTCGGCGGCGGCCAGTCCATCACCGACGTGGACCTGCCGAAGCGCTACGACACCACCGTCGACCCGCGCATGAACACCCAGCAGTCCCTGGAGCTGGCGTTCCTCGTCGCGGAGATGCTCCGCAACTAGGCTGCTGCCCCTGTAGCCAGCGCCGGTTCGCACCAGTCCCGCAGCGCAACGCAACCCCGGCGGAAGGAGTTATTCCTTCCCCGGGGTTATTGCGTGCCCAGCCGGTTGCGTGGGGTCGGTTGATTGAGGGCCGGTTGCCCAGCCGGTTGTGCAGGGTGCACGGCAGCGATAGCCATCCAGGGTGTCAGGCGGGGGCGGTGGGGAGACCGCAGTGGAGCTAACCCGAGCGCCCCAGCGGAGCCTAGAAGGTCGAAATCCGCACCGTGTCGCCCTTCTGTGCCTTCCGACCGGTGTTCGGCGACTGGCTCCACACCAGGCCGTCCTCCGAGCCCGAAATCTCGACCTCGAAGCCCGCGTCTTCCAGCTTCTCCCGGGCCTTCTCCGCCCGCATCCCCAACACGAAGGGGACCGACTCGGCGTTGGAGACCTTGAACTTCACCTGCGTGTCCCGGGACGGGTCGACGACCGTGCCCGCTTCCGGTGACTGGGAGGCGACGTCGCCGCCGGAGACGTCCTCGTCAAAAACCTCGCCATCATCGACCGGGTCCAGACCCGCATCGCGCAGCTCGGCGATGGCCTCAGACTTGCTCAGCCCCGTGATGTCCGGGACCTCCGTGGCATTGTTGACCACGATGGTGACCTCGGACTTGCTCGGCACCTCCGTGCCCTTCGAGGGCGTGGTGCGCAGGACGGTGCCCGGGTCGGCGTCGGGGTCGAACTCCTTGATCGTCTTGCCCACCTTCAGACCGGCGGATTCCAGGATCTTCTTCGCCCGGTCCAGCTTCTGACCCGCCACACCTGGAACCCGGACCGGCTTTGGCCCGCGGGAGACGTGGATCGTCACCGTGGACCCGGTGCGGACCTCGCTGCCGGGGGAGGGGGAGACCTCGGCGACGGTGCCCTTCTTGGCGTCGTCGGAGTAGACCTCCTCGCCGATCTCGGCGACGAGGGTGCGGGACGTCAGCTTGGCGGAATAGGTCTCCGCCGTATCCGTCTCACCAGGGATCGGGACGGTCGGCACCCCGAGGCTGACGAGCACCGAAACCTGGCTTCCCTTCGGTGCCCGTTCACCAAAAGGGGGATCGGTCCCCATCACTTTCTTCGCCGGGTGGTCGTCGGAGAATTGCTCATCCACCTGGGAGACGAAGCCTGCGTCCTCCACCTTGACGACCGCCGCCTCCCGGTCGAGGCCGACGACCGAAGGTATCTGGCCGTAGCGGCCGGAGGTCAGCCACCAGCCGCCGAGCCCGATCGCGATCACCAGCGCGGTGATGATCGCGGTCCACAGTAAACCCTTGATCGTGGAGCGGTTGCTGAGCTTCTTTGTCGGCGCCGGTGGGGGCGCGGGGCGGTGTTCGGGCGCTGGGTAGCCTGCGGACTGCTGCGCTGGGTAACCCGCTGGAGCAGCGGGGTAGTACTGCGGCTCCGCGTAGCCCGGCGCCTGCCCATACCCCTGGGGCTGGGCTGGCGCGGCCCACTGCTCGCCGGGCTCAGCCCATTGATGGCCTGGGTCTGCCCACTGGTCATAGCCCTGATCGGCTTCGGCGGGGGAGTAATCCCCGTAGGGGTCGACCAGCGCGGTTTCCGAGGTTTCGTGAGCCCGGTCCGGAGCCGCGTAGCGGGTCTCCGCCGTGTCCCCGGCCTCATCGGTACCCGCTGCGGGGTCGAGCGTGACCGCACGGGTGGACATCGCCTCGTCGTCCCAGGCCAGGCGGTCGGTGAAACTCGATCCAGCCAGGGCGTGCTGCACGGCGGAATCCGCCGGAACGGGCACCCGGAACGCAGGAAGCTGGAGCTCCGCGGCGGTCTGGCGGACCGCGGCGAGGAACTCAGAACCGTCCGCGAAACGATCCTCCGGAGTCCGCTGGCAGGCCCGAAGCACCAGGTCGTCGATCTCCGGCGGCACGCCGTCGATGATCTCGGAGGGGGCGGGGACATCCTGGGTGAGCCGGCTCAGCGCCGTCTCGACGGGGCTGCCACCGCTGAAGGGGGTCTCGCCGGTCAGCAGCTCGTAGAGCAGCACCCCGGCGGAATAGACATCGGAGGCCGCACCCAGGGACTGGCCTTGGACCTGCTCCGGGGAAAGGTAAGCGACGGTGCCGATGACCTGGCCTGTGGCCGAGGTGCGCGCCGCCTCACCCGAGCCCGTCGCAACCGCGCGGACCAGCCCGAAGTCCGCGAGCTTGACCTGGTGATTGGCGCTGATCAGCACGTTATCCGGCTTGATGTCCCGGTGGATCATGCCCGTGGTGTGGGCAACCGATAGGGCGGTGAGCACCGGCTCCATGACCGAGAGCGCTGCGTGCGGCGGCATCGGGCCGCGCTCCCGGAGTAGCTCACGCAGCGAACCGCCGTCCACGAGCTCCATGACGAGGAAGACGAACGGGCCATCCTCGCCCTGGTCGAAGACGTTGACCAGATCCGGGTGCGTGAGCTTTGCGACAGCCCGGGCCTCCCGCTCGAAGCGGGTGCGGAACGTCGGGTCGGTCGCGAGCTCCGGGTTCATGATTTTCACCGCGACCTCACGGTCCAGGCGAGTGTCCACGGCGTGGTAGACCGTCGACATTCCGCCCTTGGCGATCTTGGCGCCCAGGTGGTAGCGGTCGTCGAGGTAGCTGCCGGGTTGCGGTTCCATCACTTTTACTGCCGATAATCCTTGCTTATTTTTCTTCTTACGCTCTTCCCCGTTGTCCATCTGTGCACGCTACGAAGGCCATTGGGCAGTACGCAGGGCACCGAACGCAGGGGAGGGGCGGGTCGGGTTCACGCCGAGCCGGGCCGGGTCGCAGCACGCGCCCTAAAGGCTCAAGTGTGCCTTGAAGGTGTCAACGATTCTAGCCTGTCACAGTCGAATACAATGGCAGCCATGAGCAACTCCACACAGCCGGATCCGCAGTCTTCCCACCTAGAAGCCACCCCAGCAGCCAAAAGCCGCTCCGATCGCGGCCGCGTGACCAGTGGCGTGTTGCAGGAGGCCGCCGGCGGCCTGCCCGCGGGCGAGGTGCTGCTGAGCATCCCTGAAGCTGCCGAACGCATGGGGGTGGGGCAGAGCAAGATCCTGGATCTGGTGCAGAAGAAAAAGATCCTCGACACCAAGATCGACGGCGTGCGCTACCTCCCCGCCCGCTTCTTCGATGACGACGGCCAGGTCACCCGTTTCCTCCCCGGGGTGGTTGCCCTCCTTCTCGACGGCGGCTACCAGCCCACGGAGATCCTGGAGTACCTCTTTACCGAGGACGACTCCCTGCCTGGTCGGCCGGTTGATGCGCTGCACGGGCACTTGGCTCGCGAGGTTCGCCGCCGGGCGCAGGCGATGGCTCTGATTTAGCGGCCTTCGGCCACGGCTCGGCCTGCTCTTCCGGCATGCCGGGCGCGAAGCCCAGGGTGGCGCGCAGCGCGAACCACATCACCACGCCGATGGCGATGACCCACCACAGAACGTAGAGCCGGTTGTTGCCGCCACCGTCGAACATGAAGCACAGCACCGCGCTCAACCAGGCCACGATGAAGACCGCCCGGCGGTCACGGATGCACACACCCACGATCACCAGCGGGGCGACGTAGTACCAGGGCAGCACCACCGAGTTGAACACGCAGGTCACCGCGTAGGCCAGGGTCGCACCCAGCAGGGCGCGGCGGACGTCGTGACGGAAGAGCCACCACACCACGACCAGACCGATCAGCATGATGACCATCGAGATCGGCCGGAAGATTCCGATCAGGACGTTGAAGCCGATGTCGTCGTTGATGCGGGAGATGAAGGGCTCCAGGGTGCTGGCCAGCATCGTGGGGGCGGCCAGTGGGTTGATCACCTTCGAGTTGCCGGACATCTCCGCGATCCAGCCCCAGGTCTGCCCCGAGGCCCAGGTGATGGCGAACATCACGGCCACGACCACCGCCACGGAGCTGATCCCCGTCCACAGCAAGGTGACGAAACGGGCGGCAGTCTCCTTGAACCAGCCACGGGGCGCGGGCCCAGCGATGCGGGCGACGGCGATCCAAATTAGGAAGGGCAAGGCGATCGCGGCGGTGGCCTTCAACGCCACGCCAGCGGCGATCAGCACGCTGCCCAGCAGTAGCCCGGCGACCGGTCGCAGCCGCAGGCTCGCCAGAATGCCGAGAATCACGAGCGCCATCATCATCGACTCGGTGTGCAGTCCGCCGATGAGATGCACGATCACCAGGGGATTGGCCACGCCCAGCCACACCGCCAGGTCGGGGTCACTGCCGAGTTCGGCGGCTAGGTGGCGCACCACCCAGATCAGGGCCACGAAGGCCACGAGGGTCAGAAACTTGAATACGAAGATCCCGGCGGTGACGTTATCCCCGGTGATCGTGGTGACCCCCTTGCCCAGCCACAGATGGCCGGGGCCGTAGGGGGTGGTGGTGTTACGCCAGTCGGCAGAGACCTCGTAGAGCATCGGGCCCGGGTTGGCCGCCGCACCCACCCGGTAGGCATCCAGCCCCTCCTTCGCCAGCGCCCCCTGCATCAAATAGGAGTAAATATCGCGGCTCATCAACGGTGCAGCCAGCACCATCGGCCCGACCCACGCGGCGATCGCGCGCTGTGGCAAGGAGCGCCCGCCCCGGAGCACGAGCCCGCCGACGATCGCCCAACTGAGCACCAGCAGCGCAATACCCACCCACAGCACGACGGAGAAGATCCCCGCCATGTGCCCGAAGGTCAGCCAATCCAGGCCGAGGGCTTGCATGATGCCGCCGCGTTCGCGGGTAGCGCCCACCGTGTAGGAACACAGCGTGAGAACCACCGAGCCGATCAGCCCCATGCGGATCGCGCTGCTCATACTGTGGGCCCGCAACCACGCGGTGGGGCGGGCAACGACGGGGTGCTCAGTGAAAGGTCGGCTGGTCGCCGCGGACTTATCCTGCGACTCCTGCAACTGCGTGCTCATCGGATGGAACCTCCACCAATAATTCTGCGTGCTGCCAAAGAACCAGAGAGCAGCGTGGTCGGCACACCCACACCCGGGGTGGTGGAGGAGCCAGCCAGAATCACGTTCTCCAGGCCCGCCACCGGATAATTCCGTGGCCTAAAAGGACCGGTCTGTGCGACGGTGTGGGCCAGCCCGAACGGCGAGCCCCCGCCATGGCCCTGCTGCTGCCAGAACACAGGGGTATCGATCCGGGCCACCGACAGGTGATCCCGCAGACCAGTGAAGCCGCGACCCTCCAGCACCCCCAGCAATTCCTGGACGTAGTTCTCGGCGATCGCCTCCCAATCCAGGCCCGCCCGGTCCAGGTTCGGCACCGGGGCGAGGATGCTCACCGGCTCGACCGTGAGACCATCTTCGGTGCGGACCAGCCGCTCAGGGATCGTGACCGCCGGGCGGGTCAGTAGCAGCGATGGGTCCGACATCAGCCCCGCCCGACCGCGCGAGGCGGTGAGCTCGGCGAAGGTTTCGTTCCACGCCTCGCCGAAGCTGATGTTGTGGTGGTAGCCGCCTGCGTCTGCACCAGGCCATGCCGCGGTGACGTCCACCGGGATACTGCCGTGCACCACGACTGCGGAGGGGGACCAATTCGGTTTCCGTCCCGCCAGCCGTGCCGGGGAGTCCAGTAGTTCCTCCACGACGGGCAGGTCCGCAGTGACGACGACGGCATCCGCGGCCAGCTGCTCGCCGTCAGCGGTTCGGATCCCCGTGGCACGCGAACCATCATGGATGATGCGCTCCACCCGGGTGTTGCAGCGCAGCACCCCGCCGGCTAGGCGGAAGGCCCTGGTCAAGACCTCAGGCAGGTCCCCCATGCCGAAACGCGGGTAAAACACACCCATGGTCGTGTCCATGTGGGAGATCACCCCATAGACCGCGCGGGCCTTCGCCGGGGCCACGCCGGCGTAGAGGGCCTGGAAGCTGAACACCCGGGCCAGCTCTTCGTCCCCCAGGTGGCGGGAGGCGCGCTTACCCAGACTGCCGAACGCCCCGAGCTCCACGAGATCCGCCATGTCATTGGCGGTGGCGGGGGTCGCTACGGCGTCGAGGAGGGAATCGAAATCCGCGCCGATGAAGGACTCGAAGGAAGCATCGAAGATCCCGCCGATCCACTGGCGGTGCTGGCGGTATCCCCGGGCAAGCCGGTCAACATCTCCGCTGTCGGCGCCGTACTTCTCGGCGGCGAAGCGGCGCACCTCGTGCTCCATGGTGTCGCCGTCCGAGTAGACATCCAGCTCGCGGCCACTGGCGAACATCGCGTGATAGGCCGGGCGCAACTTGCGGTAACCCCAGCCAACGTCCTCGGCACTCACCCCCAGGTGCAGCAGGAGGTTATCCACCAGATCCGGCATCGTCAGCACCGTCGCCCCGGTGTCGGCGTAGAACTCGCCGTGGTCGCTGCGCAGCTGTTCCGTACGGCAGCGGCCCCCGACCTCGGGATTCGCCTCAACCAGCGTCACCTGCTTGCCAGCAGCCTGCAGCCGGCACGCAGCCGCCAAACCGGATAGCCCCGCACCCACGACAACCACGGATTCGACATCCCCGGGGACCCGATCGCGGGTCGTTGGGCGGGTGGTTGGAACCACCATCCGGCGCGTGGCCGCGAGTACCTGGCGAGGGGAGGGGATCGCGCTAAAAACCGGCATGCCCTAGAACCTCCGGTCGCTCAGCAAGCGTGCGAAGGCGACGAGCTCCTCGCTGATGCTGTCCTCCAGCCAGGAGTCCTCGACCAGCGAGATTGCCCGCTCGGACAGGGCGTTGATCTTGTCCTCGATCTGCTGCGCCGCTCCGCAATCTTGAATGATCTGGCGCATCCGGTCGATCTGCTCCGCAGTGTGCTCCGCCGCGCCGGGAAGCGGACCGAAATCTTCCCGCAGTCGGGCCAGCTGCTCCGGGCTGCACTCCGCGAAAGCGGTATTCACCAACACCGTTCGCTTCCCGGTGCGCAGATCATCCCCGCTTGGCTTGCCAGTCACGGCCGGGTCGCCGAAGACGCCCAGCTGGTCGTCCCGAAGCTGGAAAGCCTGCCCCACCAGTGTCCCGTACTCCAGGAGCTGCTCGATCGTGCGCTCATCAGCGCCTGCCAGGGCCGCGCCGATGTGCAGTGGACGGGCGACCGTGTAGCTAGCGGTCTTGAAGTTGATCACCTGCATGGCATCGGCGATCGACTCGCTCCCGTTGTTCTCCAAGGCGATGTCCAGCTGCTGGCCGGCGATCACCTCAGTACGCATCGCACGCCAAGGACCCCGCACCCGCTCGACAATCGCTGGGCTCAGTCCCGCGGTGGCGAGCAGATCATCCGCCCAGCTCAACGCGAGGTCACCAGCCAGAATGGCCTGGCTGATGCCGTAGTGTTCCGGGGATCCAAACCAGTCGCGCTCGCGGTGTTGGCTTTCAAACACTCGGTGGGTGGTGGGGTTGCCTCGGCGGGTATCGGACTCGTCGATGATGTCATCGTGGATCAGCGCACACGCCTGAACAAACTCGAGAGCACTGAGAGCCAGCAGCACGGTCGCCGGGTCGACGTCCTGAATGCTGCTGCCATCGGCCCCGCCGCCTTCCAGGCCGGCGCGGAAACCAGCCCAAGCGAAGGTCGGTCGGACGCGTTTGCCACCGCCCATGACGAAGCCCCGCAACACCGCCATGGCGTCGTTGAACTCGGGCGCGATCGCGGAAAACTCCGCCGCACTGTGGTCGAAGTAGGCGTCCAGGGCACGGTCGACAGCAGCCGGAACGTCCTTCAGCGGTGAGCGCAGGTCCCAACCGGCCAGCTGGTTCGCAACCGGCGGCTGGGAGATCGTCGACAGGCCATGCGGGGAGGACGGAGTGGTCACAGGGAGCACACCTTTCGGGGCTGTGGGGCAGGGCGGGGCGTGGATGCTGAGTGAGCAGCGTACGAAGCGCCCTGCTTTGAAGGTTCGATCTTGTGCCTCATAGTCTAAAGGTCGCTGCAGACACCGGCGAACAGGCGCAACCGGGGTGGGGGCCGGATAGGTCAGTGGGGGTGGGGGAACCCGACGGCACGCGAGTGTTAGCCCGGAACGCGACCTAGACAGAGATGTCTACTATGATTTTCTTCATGTCTGCATCCAACCCCCACGGTCACCACGAGAAGACCTCACCGCTGCCGGGCACACCACCACAGCCCACGCTCCAAGTTCCAGTGAGCGAAGCTATCCGTGGCTACAGCCCCGGTAAGATCCCGTTCTCCGTTGAATTCATGCCCCCGCGCGACGATGCCGCCCAAACCCGGCTGTGGAACGCTGCGGAGGCCTTCCACGACCTCGGCGTGAGCTTCGCGTCCATCACCTACGGGGCCGGTGGCTCCACCCGGGAGCGCACGATGGAGGTCGCCCAACAGCTGGCAGCCAAGCCACTGACCACCCTCATGCACCTCACCCTGGTGGACCACTCGGCCGACGAGCTGCGCGTCATGCTCCAGGACTACGCCCGCCGCGGCATGACGAACGTGCTCGCGCTGCGCGGCGACCCGCCGGGGGACCCGCTCGGGACATGGCAGGCCACGGCCGGCGGGCTGAACTATGCCTCCGACCTCATCGAACTGATCCGCAACACCCCGGAGTGCGAAAACTTCGATATCGGTATCGCCAGCTTCCCAGAGGGGCACTACCGGGCCGAGGACCTGGAGCAGGACACGCAGGTGACCCTGCACAAGCTCCGGCTGGGGGCGGACTACTCGATTACCCAGATGTTCTTCGACGTGGAGAACTACCTCCGGCTGCGCGATAGGCTCGCCGCCGCCGACCCGATCCACGGGGCAAAGCCCGTGATTCCGGGACTCATGCCGATCACTTCGATCCGTTCCGTGCGCCGCCAAATGGAACTGGCGGGTGGCGAGGTTCCCGTGAAGATCCTGGACCGCCTGGAGAAGGCCGCAGCTGGCGATGAGGTTGCCAACCGTGATGCGGTCCGCGAGGTCGGCATCGACATCACCACCGAGATGAGTGAGCGTCTCATCGCTGAGGGTGCGCCGAACCTGCACTTCATGACTATGAATAACGTGCGGGCAACCCAGGACGTGCTGCACAACCTGGGGATGGCGCCAGCATGGGGGCCGGGTTACGGCCAGGACATGGTTCGCTAGCTCACCGGCGACGCCTACCGGTGCGTTCGCCCCGTGGGGTGGGGCAGCTGCTGGGCAAGTCTGCCCCGGACCGGCGCGCAGGGGCTAGCGTGCCACCCGGTCCGCGTCTGACGCTGGTTCCCTCACCGTGGTGGGGTCGCCTGGGGCGTTGTGCAGGCGCTTGCGAAGGATGCCGAAGGGGCGGGGATCGCCAGGGAAGCGGTGTTCCCGCAGTAGATCGGTGAAGCCCAAGCTGCGGTAGAGGTGCCACGCGTGATTATTCTCGCCGGGCACCTCCGGGGTGGAGAGCATTGCGTCGCGGGTGGGCAGGATGCCCAGGACCTCCGTTAATAGCCGGGTTCCGATGCCGGAGCCCTGAAATCGCGGAAGAACATGGATCTCCGAAATCTCGGTGTAGCTCGACAGAGTCTCGGTGACGTCCTCCGGCGGCATGCCCGAAGCCAGCAGGCCGTAGCTGACCTGCTGGTACCACCACGTTCCTCGGCTACCTTGGAAGCCAAAGCAGACACCCACGATCTTCTGCGCAGGGTTGGCTGGATCCGGTTCTTCTGCCGGTGAGTGTAAGAGCGCTACCAGGCTCGTGAAGTGTGGGTGGTTGGCGTTGCTGAGCCACAGGCTGCGCCGTTGTCGAAATGCCTCCGGCGGATACTCCATGGCCTTGAGGTGCAAAGCAACGAGTTCATCGAGGCGTCGCAGGAAGACCGCGCGGCTGATGGGTGCGAGGGAGACGAGGTGATCCTGGTCGGGTTGCGCGATGGGTTGGCTCATAGGGATATCGTCCCACGTATCAAGCGCGAGGGTGTGCAACGGGAGATGCTAAAGCGTGATTAGAACACGTGTTCGAATAGTGGGCGGGGGTGTCTGCGCCGAGCTTTAACGTCAGGGGTGCAAATTGCGAAACGGAAGTTCTCGAAAGGTGGGAGTGGCGATGGCTGTGATGTCGAAGACAAGGGGGACGCTGCGTCCCAATCCAGCGGAATTTTTGATGCGCGCGGAAGCCCAACTCGTGTTGGCGAACGAGGCTTATGGTCAGGGGGATCTGCCGCGGGCTGTTGTCTACGCCTATCGCGCCGGGCTACGTGCTGCGGGTGCTGTTATCGACGCCGAGCGGCCGGCTCGTCGCAGGCTTCCGGCCGGTTCGGCGTGGCTGCGTCTCCGGGCGGTGCGACCTGACCTCGGCGGCTGGGCTGACTCTTTCGAGCAACACGCCAGGCTGGCGGAGCGGGCAGATATTGGCCTCGAGCGTGATGTAGCGGATTCTTCGTTTCAGGAGGTGTACTCGGATTCTGTCGAACTCCTGGAGCGTGTGCGAATGGAGCTGGGCCTTGGCCTGCAGGCTGCCTAGGGCTTTGGGGCTGACTTAATCCTGCTCATTGGTTAGAGTGGGGAATCGAGTAGTAACTAAAACATGGGGAAGCCTCGCTGCGGCGGGGTGGCTTCCAGCAGACTGCGGCGTTGGCGCGATCTTCCGCCGGAGTAAATGAAGATCTGAAGCGCGCTACAGTGGGTTATCAGGTCGCGTGCTGCGTTGTTGTGGCCACGCGGAGGATCAGTAGAGGGAAACGAGGACTGTCATGGCTCTCTCGGAACAAGAAAAGCAGATGCTCGCAGAGATCGAGCGGGCTTTGATCGCGGAGGATCCGCGCTTTGCTCAGGGCGGGGATGACTCGGCGCCGTCGGGGGTGCGCTTCGATATCCGTTCGATCTCGCTGATCATGCTCGGCATCTGTCTGCTGGTCGGCGGTGTCGCTCTGGCACAGGTCTCCCTGTGGTTCGTGATCCTGAGCGTTGCGGGCTTCCTGGTCATGCTGGGTGGCGGAATGATCGCGCTGAATAACGGTGATTCCCCGGCGCCAGCGAAGAGTGCGAAGTCTCGTCGGGTTTCCGCTGGCGGAGCTGTCCGGCAGGGGGATGGCGGTTTGGGGGACCGCATGGAGGATAAGTTCCGCAAGCGTTTCGAGCGCTAAGTCCCGCCGGTGAAGTAGCGGGCCCCAGCCCGAGAGCCCTCGCCACATGGCGAGGGTTTTTTCGTGCCTTCTTCCGAATCCCCACTTTCACCCACTCTCGACCCGCTGAGACTCGAATTGGCGTTATTTAGAGTCAAATCCACCATGAACGGCGCCATTTTTGGGCCTTGTGGATCGGATTTCGATGGCGGAAAGTTCGCGCTCCCCACCGGTCTCTGTCGTGAACCTGCAGGTTGTTTCGCTGGCTTGAGAAAAAACACGCCTAAACACGCCAACTGGGTGGTTAAGGTGGCGCAAGGTGGGGTAAAGTGGGGCATGTTGGTGATTGAGGGGGCTTCCTGAATGTAGGTAGCTCGCCGGTCCAGACCGGACGCACCGCAAGAGCCACGGATAACTTCACAGCGAAAACATGGCATGGCTGCACGAGAAAACGGCGAAAGGGGTCACAAGACATGTTCTTTGGCACCTTCACGCCGAAGCTCGACGATAAAGGGCGACTCACCCTTCCTGCGAAGTTCCGCGAGGAACTCAAGGACGGCCTGATGGTCGTTAAGGGGCAGGACCACAGTCTCGCGATCTACCCCCGCGAGGAGTTCCTCCTCCGGGCCCGCAAGGCTGCGGCCGCGAGTCGTAGCAACCCGCAAGCTCGCGCTTTCGTGCGAAACCTCGCGGCAAGCGCGGATGAGCAGGATCTCGACTCGCAGGGACGCATCTCCGTCTCCGCAGCGCACCGCGAATACGCGGGGCTGAAGAAGGAGTGCGTCGTCATCGGCTCGGTGGACTTCCTCGAGATCTGGGATGCCCAGGCTTGGGAGGAGTACAGCGCAGCCCACGAGGCAGATTTCGCCGCAGGCGACGACGAAGCCTTCGCGAATTTCCTCTAGCCCGCCATGCCACATCGACCGGCCACGATCACGCCGGTGATGCCCGTGATGTGTGCAGGCCCTTGCCTGAGCGGAAGACGTGACCGTTTGATGCACTTCCCCAACATCAAGCCCACGCCCGCGCAGGTAAGGCCCTGTTCATATCAACCCAAGACAAAACCCAAGCAGTTTGACGGCGCCCGACCCACAGGCGGGCGCCCACCCCAAGTAACCCACCGACGAGCCCAGAGGAGCGTGACCGTGGCAACGAACACCCCCCACGATCCGAGCAGCCCAGGCCACGTTCCCGTCATGCGGCAGCGCATGGTGGAGCTCGTCGGCATCGGTGTGACCGCAGACAGCGCCCCAGCTCAGCCCATCATCGTGGACGGCACCCTGGGGGCCGGAGGCCACACCGAAGCATTCCTTGAGGCCTACCCCAATGCCATCGTCATCGGGCTGGATCGCGATCCCAACGCGCTTGCTGAGGCCCGCGCCCGCCTCGAGCGCTTCGGTCAGCGATTCTTCAGCTACCAGACTCGCTTCGATGGCATCGGTGAGGCACTAGAGCACTTCTCCGAGGACCCTGACTTCCCGGTCGACATCCGTGAGCAGGGGATCTCCGGGTTCCTGTTCGACCTCGGGGTGTCCTCCATGCAGCTGGACCAGGAGGATCGCGGTTTCGCCTACCGTGTCGATGCCCCACTGGACATGCGCATGGACCCCAGCAGCAGGCTGACTGCGGCGGAGATCCTCAACACCTACGAGCACGGCGAGCTTGCCCGCATCCTCAAGCGCTATGGCGATGAGAAGTTCGCGGGCAAGATCGCCTCCGCTGTCATCCGCGAGCGCGAGAAGCAGCCCTTCGACAACTCCGCGCGCCTCGTGGACCTGCTCTACGCAACCATCCCAGCCGCGGCACGACGAACTGGCGGGCACCCCGCCAAGCGAACCTTCCAGGCGCTGCGGATCGAGGTTAACGCGGAGCTGGAAAGCCTCGAGCTCGTCATCCCGGCAGCCTTCAGCTGGCTCCGTGTCGACGGCGCCGGGGTCTTCATGAGCTACCAGTCCCTCGAGGACAAGATCGTCAAACAACAGCTCAAGGGCATGACCGAGTCCACAACGCCGCCCGGGCTGCCAGTCGAGCTGCCCGGCACCGAACCGGAGTTCGAGCTCCTCACTCGCGGGGCGGAGAAAGCCAGCGAGCAAGAGATCGCTGAAAACTCCAGATCCGCCCCCGTGAGGGTCCGGGCAGCGCGGCGAATAGGCGCCCACACCTCCGGAACAGACGAGCCACACTACCCGCTGGCGTCGCCACAGTAAGTGGACCGAATAGCCCGACAGAAACCTCAACAACAACCGCGCACCGCACCACGAAGCCCACAACGAGCCCGAAGAACCAGGCAAAGGACAGGATATGACCACTCCCGGAATGCTGAAGGAGCACCCCAGGACTGCCACCAAGGTCGAGCGAGCAGAGCTGCGCACCAGCGCACCCCGTTCGCTCAAACGGCAGCCGGCCAAGCCCCGTCGCAGCCTGCACCGCGCTCCGGTCTACCGTGGCCGCCTCGGCTCGCAGCAGCGCGTCTCGGAGCGCGGCCGCCGCCTGCAGCCCATCAAGCAGGAAAACTCCCGGGTCTTCCGCTTCGTGGCCTTCGCCGTTGCCGCGTGCATCATCGGCACCGCCGCCGTCATGCTGCTCGCCGGCATGACGACGGAGAAGACCTTCCAGATCACGGACGCAGAGGCCAAATCCAAGACGCTGGCTAACGAGATCACCACGCTGGAGCGAGACGTCGAAAAGGCGAAGTCCGCGCAGAACCTGTCCGCGAAGGCCGCCGAGCTGGGCATGGTTGCCCCGGGCCAGGCAGGCATTCTGGAGACCAAGGGCGACAAGGTTGACCAGCGTCGCGAGGCGGATAACTCCAAGGATCGCCGGGTCGTCGACGTCACCGGGAATAAGCGAACTCGCGAGGCAACGTCCTCCCCGGAGGAGACCCGCAACGTCCCGGGGCTGGCGCCTTCTAGCCCGGCGGGTGCGGAAGCAGCCGGCAACATGAACTCCGGGG